>JBAXTC010000185.1:0-11399 GCA_037130375.1 Verrucomicrobiota bacterium
CCAGCCGATGGACCTGGCGGCGATGGTATCGAAGCAGTGCCAAGTGCTGGACCGAGTCCTGGGGCAGCGCATCGCTCTCGAGTTCTCGAGCGCAGATAAACTGGCCTGGGTAAACGCGGATATGGGTATGATGGACCAAGTTCTCTTCAACCTGTGTCTGAATGCGCGGGACGCCATGAAAGACGGCGGGCGGCTCCAGGTTCGGCTGACAGAGGCGGAAGTTGGCGCGGAACAGGCGAAGGCCCATGACAAGCAGCCGGGAAGGCACGTCTGTTTGTCGGTAACCGACAACGGCTGTGGCATCGACGATCAAACGATGCAGAGGCTTTTTGAACCATTCTTCACGACCAAGGACATCGGTCAGGGCACCGGTATGGGGCTGGCGACGGTGCGCGGGATGGTTCAACAGCACGGTGGCTGGGTGGAGGTTGAAAGTTGTGTGGGCAAAGGCAGCACGTTTCAGGTTTACCTGCCTGCCGTAGCGCAACCTCCTGCCGCGCCAGCGGTTTCCCGGGTGGAAAAGGTCGCGCGCGGCCAAGGCACGATTCTGGTGGTCGAGGACGAACCTGAAGTTCGCCGCCTGACCGGAATGATTCTCGTGAAGACCGGCTACAAGGTTCTCGAGGCGGCCGATGGCCCCGAGGCGCTGGCGCTGTGGCGGGAGCATCGGGCGGAGATCGACCTGCTTTACACCGACATGGTAATGCCTGGCGGCTTATCAGGAATCGATCTGGCGCAGCGCGTTTTGGCGGACAAACCCAGGGTGAAAGTTATCATCACCAGCGGGTACAACATCGAGATGCCGGACCTGAGCAAGGCAACAGAGTCTTCTTTGGCTTGCCTGCCCAAGCCGAGCCCGGCTGCCACCTTGATCTCGGTGATCCAGAAATGTTTGCAATGGAAGCGAGCCGGGCGGGAAATAAGACAGAAACATTAAAGACAGAAAAATGAAGAGAAAACCCATCTTCCCCATTTCCCCCATCTTCCTGTCTTGAATCTTTCTGTCTAGTTTTTTCCATCCCGCTAGATGTGCGCATCCTCGACTGAATGATCTCGAAACCACCTAAAGAGTTAGTGAAATATTGTGAAATATAGTTGCCATCTGCCCGCAAAGGCGTATTGATGGGCAACGACAGGAGAAAGCAGCATGGCGAATTTCGATGTATGGGATGGACTGGCGGCAAAAGAGGCGGCATCGCTTCATAAAAGCATTGATGATCTGAACTGGACCCCCCCTGAAGGGTTTACCGTTAAACCGCTTTATACCGCCGAAGATCTTCGTCAGTTGAATAATCTGAATACACTGCCCGGACTGCCGCCGTATATTCGCGGGCCGCGGGCCTCCATGTATGTCGGCCACCCGTGGACAGTCAGGCAGTATGCCGGTTTTTCGACGGCCCATGAATCCAATGCTTTCTACCGCAAAAACCTGGCGCTCGGACAAAAGGGGTTGTCGGTCGCGTTTGACCTGGCCACGCATCGCGGTTACGACTCCGATAATCCGCGGGTGGCTGGTGATGTCGGTAAGGCCGGGGTCGCCGTGGATACAGTTGAAGATATGAAAATTCTGTTCGACCAGATTCCGCTGGACCAGATGTCGGTTTCCATGACCATGAACGGCGCGGTAATCCCGATCATGGCTTTTTACATCGTCGCCGCTGAGGAACAGGGCGTCACGCCGGATAAACTGACCGGCACCATTCAAAACGACATTCTAAAAGAGTATCTCTGCCGGAACACCTACATTTATCCGCCGAAGCCTTCAATGCGCATCATTTCCGACATCATCGCGTACTGTTCGATCAATATGCCGGAATTCAACACGATCAGCATCAGCGGTTATCATATCGGCGAGGCCGGCGCAAACTGCGTCCAGCAGGTGGCGTTCACCCTTGCCGACGGCATGGAATATATCCGGGCGGCGGTTGACGCCGGACTGCATATTGATGATTTCGCGCCGCGTCTGTCATTTTTCTTCGGTATCGGCATGGACTTCTTTATGAACGTGGCGATGCTGCGGGCCGCCCGCTACCTGTGGAGCGACGCGGTAAAGAAGTTCGGCGCAACAAATCCGCATTCGCTGGCGCTGCGAACGCACTGCCAAACCTCCGGCTGGTCGCTGACCGAACAGGACCCGTACAACAATGTTGTCCGGACCACCCTTGAATGCCTGTCCGCCGCGCTGGGCGGCACCCAGTCGATGCATACCAACGCGTTCGACGAAGCATTGGGGCTGCCGACTGACTTTTCCGCCAGGATCGCCCGCAACACTCAGATCATTGTTCAGGAGGAGTCGGAAATCTGCCGCACGGTGGATCCCCTGGCCGGCTCATACTATGTTGAATCCCTGACTCAGGAAATCATCAATCAAGCCGGTGCGCTGATTGGCATGATTGAGAAAAACGGCGGCATGGCCAAAGCCATTGAAGCCGGGATTCCGAACCGCCTGATTGATGAGGCCGCCGCGATTATACAGGCGCAGATTGACGAAGGCAGCCGGGTGATTGTCGGCGTCAATAAGTATCATCTCCAAAAAGAGGAAGCGGTAAACGTGCGGGAAATTGATGACAGCGCCGTCAGCCGTGAAGAGATTGATTCGCTGCGCAAAATCAAAGCCTCACGGGACAATGCGGCGGTAAAAGCAGTGCTCGAAGAATTAAAACAGGCCGCAGCCGGCAAGGTAAATCTGCTGGCTGTCGCGGTTAAAGCGGCAAGGCTGCGGGCAACCATCGGTGAAATCTCCGATGCCATGGAACAAGTTTTCGGGCGGTATCAGCAGAAGACGCATTGCGTGACCGGTGTGGTTGCCAAAGTCTTTGCGCAGAACCCGAAGGCCAAAGCACAGTTTGACGCAATCAAAGAACGGGTTGCGGAACTGACCCGGAAAAACGGGCGTCCGCCGCGCGTATTGATCGCTAAAATGGGTCAGGACGGTCATGACCGCGGTGCGAAAGTGATTGCCAGCGCCTATTCCGATCTTGGTTTTGCTGTTGATTTCAGCCCGATGTTCTCGACGCCTGAAGAAGTCGCCAAACTGGCGGCGTCCAGTAATGCTGACCTGATCGGGGCGTCATCGCTTGCTGCCGGACACAAAACGCTGCTGCCTGACCTGATAGCGCAGCTCAAGGCGATTGGTCGGGAAGACATTAAAGTTGTTGCCGGCGGAGTCATTCCGCCGCAGGATTATGATTTCCTGTATCAGCATGGCGTCAAGTCCATTTTCTGTCCCGGCACACCGATGCTGGAAAGCGCTTCCAAGTCGCTGGACGTTATAGCGGGATAGGATCACTCGCGCAACTGCGCCAGAAAGCAATGGCTTATCAGTTTTACAAGAGATACAGTTACATTATATGGATGAACAGAATGTTCAAATCGGCACCCTCCAGCCGGTATTGCTTGCCAGGATAGAGGGCAATATCGGGATCATCACCCTGAATGATCCGCATAGAGCTAACTGCCTCAGTGCGGAGCTGAGCAGGTTGTTCTTGTCGGCACTTGCCGGCTTTGAAGAAAATAAACTGCGTGTCGTGGTGGTGCGGGCCTATCCCGGAGCCAAAGTGTTTTCGGCAGGACATGACCTGAAGGAGATACATGCCGACGGATCGGAGCCGCTCGCCTACAACGATCTCTTCGAACAACTCCTGAGGGCAGTCATAAAATATCCCGTTCCCCTGATCGGCATGATCGAGGGCAGCGTGTGGGGAGGAGCCTGCGACCTGGCCGCCACCTTCGATATCCTGGTGGGAACTCCTTCCTCATCCTTCGCCATCACTCCCGCAAAGCTGGGCATCGCATACAACGTGGCAGGCCTCAACCACTTCATGGGCGTTATGCCTGCCCATGTGTTCAGGGAGATGCTCTTCACTGCCAACCCCATCACCGCCGATGAAGCTTACCGCCTGGGATTCCTGAACCGGCTGGTGGATCCCGGCAAACTGGAGGAGACAGCGATGGACATCGCCCGGACAATCGCTTCCCGGGCCCCGCTCGATGTTAAACTTCTGAGACTGGAACTCAGGAAACTGGCGTCAGGGACATCCCTGACACCCGACGACTTTGAAGAAATCCAGGGGATGCGAAAAACAGTCTATAAAAGCGCTGACTTCAGGGAAGGGGTGAAAGCCTTTTTCGAGAAAAGAACACCGGAATTTAAGGGCGAATAAAACACAATTAGGATAGAAAAACTTTGACGAATCTGAAGATCAATCCGGAACGAATCGGGAACAGACATTCTTCTATTACTCCTTTTGATGCCTTCGCCTGCAATGACAGGTTGCTGGTGATCTGCTGCGGGAATGATGTTCTGTTTGGTCACCTCTGCGATACCCTGGGTCTTCCAGATCTTGCCAAGGATCAACGCTTTGACTCGAATGCCAAACGCAATGCGAACCAGCAGGCTCTCAAAGACCTGCTCGAAGGACCGCTCCGGCAGGATACCGCCGTTGCCTGGCGTACAAAACTCGAAAAGGCAGGTATTCCAGTCGGTCTGGTCCTTACGGTGGAAGAAGCAGAAAACCTCGAACAGATCAGGTTCAGGAACATGGTAAGCCAATCCGGGGATAAGGCAGTGCCCGGAAATCCCATCAAGTTCGGTTCATATTCTGCAGGAATCTCTCCTGTCGTTCCGCCGCGACTTGACGCCGAAGGCCCCGCAATCAGAAAAGAATTCAGCGCGTGAACCTGCCTCTGACATCAGATCCCGATGTCAGGACGGAACTCTGCCTGAAACTGGGAGGGCTGCTCTTTTCAGGCAGTGCCTCGACCCAGAGGACCATGGATTCGGCCTCGACTCTGCTCGCTTTGATCACCGGGATATCCCTGGCTGTTCTGTTCAGCAGTTCGGATGCCGTCGCAACAAAAAGCGTGGCCATCGTGTCCCCTACCCTTTTCCTGATACCGGCCGTTCCCATGGTGTAAAAGGAAACTTCAGGCTGTTTGCAGCGACATCACTTTGGGTTCGTGCGCGTCGTTTCTTGGGCTCGCGCCTTCCGAGAAGGCAAGATACAGGAACGCGAAGAAGCCTGCGATCGGCACCATCAGGAGCACCCCGACCCAGATGCTTTTACCGCGGGCTTTGGCGATATTCAGCGACCAAAGAACCTGGGCCACCAGGTTCAGCAGGGGAACCAGGTAAGCCACGAACCACCAGGGTGACATTCCGGCGGCGCGAATCAGCGGAAAGAGCTGCACAACCGGCAGCCAGACGAGAATGCCCGGCTCCAGTCCGGTCTTCCGGCAAATCAGCATGCAACAGTAACAATGGAATAAATAGACCAGGAGCAGAATACCAAACACAGTCAGCGCCTGCTTGCTGCGGACCAAAGCACTCAGTGAGGAATAGGTCAGCTTGTTCTTCTGCCAAATCTGCGCCAACTTCTTGCCCTCTTCCTGCATCCTGGGCGGGGCGAGTTTGACAACTTCCGTCCGTGCCCAAACGACCGCGCTGTTGGTCCCAAGTCGAGCCTTTTTCGCCATGCCATATCCAAGCTTTTCCTGCACGTCTGCCGGCAAATCGGCGACTTTGATGTTGTTCATGCCCCCGGCGTGGAGGATGAAGATGTAGGTCTTGGCCTTGGTGGTGACTGTCGCATTTGTGTACGTCTCTGTCTTGGTTTTGAGCAGGGCAAACGTCTGCTCCTCGGCGGCTCCGGCACCAAAAGCCCATATTAACCATAGGGCCAAGGCCAGCCAGATGAGTCTGCCTGCGGCATAGTGCTGCGTTTTCAAGGCGTTCATACACGGAGTCCTTGCTGCCCAACCAACCTGTCCGGTCAAGCAACCAGACCGCTTAGCTGCACACTCCGTGCCATTCCGCTCAGCCGACCACCGCGAGCTTACTTTTGGTCTGGCTTAGGGTCAGCCGCCGGCACCGGGGGCGTCTCCTGCTTCGAGGCATCCGCAGCGGCCGCCTTATCTTCCTTCTTGGGCTCCTCTTTCTTCTCGGCGAGAATCTGACCACGCTCTTTGAGCACCGAGTCCATCGCCCAGCTCGAAACCAGGTAAACATTCTTCTCGTAAACCTTCTCCTGAGCCAGCTTGTCTTCAAGCTTCTGTTGCTTCTCCTTGAATTCCTTGTCGAGCCTCGTTTTGTCCTCGGGCTTTTCATCCTTGCCAACCACGCGTTCCTTGGCAATCTGCGCCGACACCGTCAGCGCGCACGGAAAATTGTCGTTGGTTTTCTGGCCGACTTTGATCGTGTAGGTAAAGTTGTCGAACGTGTCGAGCGTTGCCACCGTGGGCTTGTCCAGACCGGTTTGCTCCGGCTTGACATCGGGGGCAAGCACGTCGCTAAAAGTCGGGGAATTCAGCGCATAGGAGAAGTTGGATGTCTTGGCGGAGTCCAGTTGCTCACCAGGCTTGGCTTCGCTCAGCTTCCAGTCAGTGGCGGTTTCCAGGTCGCGCGTTACCTTCCATGAGTTGGTCGCCACAGGAAAGACAACGCTAATTGAACGAATCTTCTCGACCTTGAAAAAGTCCTTGTTCAGCCATGCCTCAGGCTTCGCCTCGATATTGCTCAAAGGATCCGAGACCACGGCGACCACTTTGGCTCCTGTCCCGACCATGACGTAGCGGCCATCGGGGTAACCTTCGCTTTCTCCCATCTCGCCCATCGGGGACGGTCGGTTTTCCGCCTTGCGCAGATGGGTTTTGCCCAGGAGCAATGACTTGATGATCTTGCCGCCCTGGTCGCGCAGCTCGACCAGCACAGCGGTGTTCGCCGCCAGGCCGGGTGGCAGCAGCTTATAGCGGCCTAACATGGACGGCCCGATTTCCTCCACCTGAACTGCCTTGAGGTCAGCCGCCTTCAGAAGGAACCCACTGATCTCCGAAAAGTTCGCCGGATAATCGTTGCGCTGCTTGACCCGCCAAAGGTTATCCTTCTTGACGAGGTCCAGCTCGTTCGTGCCGCCTTTGATAACGATCTCGACGACATCATTAACTGGCAGATCACCGAGCAGTTTTTGTCCGGTGCTCTTGGTGCTGCCCTTCCAGGCAGTGTGCTTGCTCTGATACAACCACAAACCGGCGGCACCCAACGCCACCACCAATACCAGAAGAATAAGAAGCTGTTTCTGATTCATTTTGCCGAGGTCTTTCTGCGTTTAACCACCGCGATGACAATGCCCGTGGCAGTCACGGCCAGGGGGATGGCGAGAATGTTAATCCATTTGAGCCGTGTCTGGAGCGACACAACTTCCTTGCGCAGATCCTTCTGGACCTGCTTGAGGCGCCTGCCGGTTTCCGCCTCTTCCTTGCGGAGCTTCTCCAACTCGATGCGCTGTTCCGGAGATAAAATGAAGCGCTGGTCTTTGTCCTTCTTCGCCGCCTGCAGTTCGTTGATCTTGCGCTGGGCATCGCCCTTGCTCTCCTCCAGCCGTTTGATCTCGCTCTGGAACTTCTCGTTGGCCACCGCCTCCATTTCCTTCATGCGGGTGAACGGGCGGCTCATGGTCGCACGGCTGCGCACGGCGATGAGGTTGCTGTCGCCCGTCATTTGCTCGATAAGGTTTTGAGCCAGATTCAGATTCGCGTTCATGGCCATCTGCATGGCGCCAAACGGACTCTCAATCTTCCGCATCGTAAACGGGTCGTAGAGCATGTCGGCGTCGCCAAACAATACAACCGCATTATCGCTCTTGGTTTCCTTGAGCGAATCACCGGCCTTTTTCTGGTCCGCCTTCTTTTCGTCTTTCTTGTCGGCGTCCGCCTTGTCGTCCTTCTTCTCCAGCGGCTCGCCGTCCGGAAAGGCCGTCTTGAACTTGCCCGAAAGGCGGAGGGCGAGCTTGTATTTCACGCCCGATGGCTTGAACTCCTTCATGATGTTCTCGCCGGAAAGATTGGCAAGCATCGCATCCACCAACTGCGAATCCTTGGAGCTTTCCAGCAGCACGGTTTCCTTCAGACCTGATACCGGGGTGCCGGTGAACGCCCCGCACAATGGAAGCCAAATGTTGTCGATCTGGCTGGTGGCCACATCGTCTTTGTTGATGCCATCCGCCGTGAGGGCCAGCCAGGCTGGCGCTTCCTGCGGCTCGCCGGTTCGCCCGCGCAACTGCATCTTGAATCGCAGATCGGCCACAACTTTGGCCGTGTCAAACTGGATGCCCCAGGCTTTGAGCAGCTTGTCCAGCGACGAGCCGCCACCCCCCATGTTGGCCATCATCTGGTTCTGCTGCTGCCGGTTGTCAGCCAGGCACTGGGCGTCAAGGAAAGCCACCAACTTGCCGCCTCGCATGATGAACTGATCGATGGCATACTGCGCTTTGTCGGAAATGTCCTTCGGCGCAACCACCAACAGCAATTTGATGTCGTCCTCGATCTTATCCACGTCCAAACCGACCCGCTTGACGGTAAAATCACTCTTCAACTCGCTCACCAACGCCCACGGCTGGCTGCCTTGCTGTTGCTGGCCCATCTGCTGCATCACGGGATTGGCCGGCATCCCGAACAAGGGCAGCGGGCTCATGATGCCAACGGTTGGCTTCTCCGGCGATTCCACCCGGGCGATGGCGCGGGTAAGGTCGTATTCGAGCAGACGCTCGCGATTAGGCGCCAAAAATGCAATCGACTGCGCCTCGTCCACACACTTAACCGTCAGACCAAGATAATACCTCTCGACTCCCGGCAGCGGTGTCGGCTCCATGCCGTCCAAGCGGGCCGAGTCCTCGGCGTCCGAGTCCGGCTGCGGATCGTACTTCTCGACCTTCAGCTTGCTGCCGGCCACCTGTTTGTATTCCGCCAGCAAATCCTCGACTTTGCGCGCGTAGCCTTTGAGATACACAGTTTCGGGCGTCGCTGACTCGCTTTGCGTGCAGTAAAAGCGGATGGTGACAGGCGTATCAAGCTTCTTGAGAATCGCCTTCGTGCCGGCGGATAGCGTATAAGCCTTCTCCTGAGTCAGATCCACGCGGATCCGTGCCGCCCCGAGGATGAAGTTGAGCAATATGAGAATGCCGAGCATCACCACGACGCCCAGAGTCGAATATAAGATGGTATCGATTGATTTCTTTTGCATCGTCGTCTCCTTGGCTCAGCCTGCCCGGTGCGTTCGCAAAATCACGCTGGTCGTGAAAAGGGAAAACACGATCACCGAAAGAAAGAAAATAATGTCCCGTGAATCCAACACGCCTTTCTGGAACCCCTCGAAATGCGTCATTACGCTGAATGACGTAACCAGATCCGCCAGCCACGGTTGGGCAAACTGCTCGAGCACGTTAATGACCGGCGGGTAACCCGCCAGGATAAGGAACAAGCAGACCATCACCGAAATGATGAAACTGACAACTTGGCTGCGCGTCAACGCCGACGTGATACAACTGACGGCGAGATAGGCCCCCGCCATAAGCCAGCTCCCAATATAAGCCGTGAAAATGATGCCGATATCCGGATGGCCGAGGTACCTCACCGTCAGCACCATTGGAAATGTCAGCAGCAGCGCCAAAGCCAAAAATAGCCACGAAGCCAGAAATTTCCCGACGATGGCCTGCCAGGCGGTGATGGGCATGGTGAGCAGCAGCTCGATGGTCCCCACGCGCCGCTCTTCAGCCCACAATCGCATCCCGACCGCAGGCACCAGAAACAGGTAAAACCAGGGATGCCAGTCGAAGAATGGACGAACCAGGGATGCCTCGCCCGCCTCGAGAAAATGAGCGACAAAGAATGTGAAAAAACCGCATAACAGCAGGAATATCACAATGAAAACATAGGCCAGAGGCGACGTGAAATAGGCGCCTAACTCGCGTTTTGTAATCGTCCAAACATTGCGCCAGGCGTTCATTGTGCCACCTCCTTCGCCGTGTCAGGCATGGTGATGCTGCGGAAAACATCGTCGAGCCGGCCCTCTTCGGCTTGCAACTGCTCGATTTGCCAATCGTGCGCAGCCTCGCCGATGGCCTGCGCCAGCGCGCCGTTCGCGCCCGCTTTCGGGAACGCCCGCACCGTCACATGACCGTCCTTGTCATCCAGCAACGTCACCCGCTTGACCAGGGGCACCTGGTAAAGCCTGGTTGTAACCGTGACCGACGCCACGCCTTTGACTCGCAACGTCACGGCTCCGGCCGAATCCGATTTCTGCCGTAACTCCGCCGGCGTGCCGTTGGCAACGATCTTGCCGCGGTCGATGATGATAGCCCGCGAACAGGCGGCATCCACCTCCTCCAAAATATGCGTCGAAAAGATGATCGCCTTCTTTTCACCCATCCGCCGAATCAATTGGCGCACTTCGTATTTCTGGTTCGGGTCCAGCCCGTCCGTCGGCTCGTCCAAAACCAGCACATCCGGGTCATGAATGATGGATTGCGCAAAGCACGTGCGGTGACGAAAACCCTTGGATAGCGTCTCGACACTTTGGTGCAGCACCGCTTTCAGAAAGCACATCTCCACAACACGCCCGACAGCCTGTTTCCTGGCGTCCCCGCGCAACCCGCGAATCTCAGCCGTGAAATTCAAAAAACCATACACCGTCATGTCAGTGTAAGCCGGCGCGTTTTCCGGCAGGTAACCAATCAGCCGCCGCGCCTCAATCGGATGCTGCACAATGTCGAACCCGCCCACCGACACCGCGCCGGAGGTCGGCGGCAGGAAACCGGTGATCATGCGCATGGTAGTCGATTTCCCAGCGCCATTGGGACCCAGGAAACCAAGCACCTCGCCTCGGTCCACAGAGAACGACACGCCATCCACCGCCCGTTTGGTCCCAAACATTTTTGCCAGATTTTGAACCTTAATCATATTCTGCATCCATCGTTTCTAATGGAAACGACCCGTCGAAATACTCAGTCCCGACCCGGTTGTAAAGTGATTTTTCACAACATTTTCTCTGCTCGCAGGCACAAATGCGCCCCGCTGCGCACTTTCGAGTCTCTTGGATTATATTTGCCGGACGGCGTTCAAACTTTTTTGCGTTTCAGGAAAGTGGCCTTTGGTCCTGGATGCCTCGGCTGAAAGACAAAGGGAGACGATGAAGACAGAAAGACTAGAGACAGAAAAATTGAAGACAGAAAAATTAAAACAGGAAGACTAAAGCCAGAAAATCAGAATCCCTCCCCATTTTTCTGTCTCTAATTTTTCTGTCTCAATTCCCTGCTTTTACCCAGTTTGCCTCTGTTCACCACCCCCCGCAGCGTAACAAGGAAAGATTGAAGACAGAAAAATTGAAGACAGAAAAATTAAAACAGGAAGATCAAAGCCATGAAATCAGAATCCCTCCCCATTTTTCTGTCTCTAATTTTTCTGTCTCGATTCCCTGGTTTTACCCAGTTTGCCTCTGTTCACCAACCCCCGCAGCGTAACAAGGAAAGATTGAAGACAGAAAAATTGAAGACAGAAAGATCAAAACAGAAATATCAAAGCCATGAAATCAGAATCCCTCCCCATTTTTCTGTCTCTAATTTTTCTGT
>JBAXTC010000186.1:0-11394 GCA_037130375.1 Verrucomicrobiota bacterium
GGCGCGGACATGATAAACCGTGCTGAGCCAAGGGCCTGTGGCTACAGCCGTCGTTTCAGACGCCTGGATAAGAAATGGCCAGAAACGGGTGAACGGCAGCTCCTGCGTCAAACGAAGCCCCGAAAGGTTTCGGAAGGGCGCAGGAGGACAAGGCTGACTTCCAGCCGTACTGAGGGAAAACCCGCCGTACGGAATGAATAGAGGGGGCGGAGGAAACGAAGTGGATGGCCTGATGACTTTTTGCCACGATGCTCGAAAGGGCAGAACCATTGGAAGTCATTGGCCTAATCATGTCGCGCCTCCGCTCCACTCGACCGTACGCGTCATACTGTTGCCGAACGATAGAGGTGAGTGATGAGCCGCCCCACAGAGCATCCAATTGAAACCGGAGCAGTGCGGCCGCTCATTCGCTCTGCCGGATTGTTCGGCATGGCTTATTTCCCAGTGTCCGGCAACCGGCAGTCGTAGTTTCTTAGCGGGTACCGGCGGCTGTCTAGCCGGTCCTGAGCATCCTCTATTAGTATCCGAATGATCTCATTCGTGGGGGGGCGGACTCTAGGCCGGCGGTCTTCGAGAAAGCTAATTGTAGTTCTCCATGGTGTTGGATCGTCCGGTACCCTTACAAAGTAGTGAAAGCTGGCTCCGACACCGAGGCGCGCATCTTTTGCGTCATGCCAAGCTCGAGTCGGGAGAGGCCACCAAGTGCCGCGCTCTGTTGGTCGCAGAGTCGGGTCTAACTGCCAGCCGTTGCTCCCTTCGATTTCTATCTTGGCTCCCACGATGCAGAAGGAATTGGTCGTTACATTCGTGACCACGTACATGGCCCAGCGACCGTTTGTGATCCCAACGGTGCCATTTGTCACCCCGCCGAATGAAGCCACGATCGGCGGTGGACCAGGCGTGGGGGCGTTCCTCATGAGGTGCAACAGCACCACGATAAGCAGCGCGGCAGCTCCGCAGCCGACCAGCGTTTTCCTCGTGAATCTCACGGCATCCGAGTCATAGCTGGAACAGCGATCGCTGCCTGGGCATGGATGGCGCCTAAGGCGAACTTGGCCGTCGCTTGGACTTGGGGCTGAAGAAAATCTGTGATGGCCGGAATCAATGCCGGCACAGCATCCTGGGCTGCCGGCCCAATGGATCCCAAACACGCGATGGCTGTTCTTCGTACAATGGGGTTTGGATCGGTGACGAGGTTGGTCAACGCCGTTACTGCCCCTTTGCCAGTTGGACCAAGGACGAAGAACCCAAGGGGAGCAAGGTTGTGATCCTCGTCGGCGTCGTAGAAATCAAAGGCCAGCTCCGATTGCCGCCGAGCCAGCCCCAACAGGGCCTCTTGATCAGGTGAATTTGCCTCTATAACCATTTTCAGCAAGGTTGGCAGAGCGTTGGTCCCGATTTGGCGGGTGGCGTTTTCGGCCTCCTGACTTGGACCCACTCTTCGCTCCTGCAACCAGGCGGTTAGGCCCAGTCCATTGGTTTGCTGGCTGATCGGCAGGGGCTGCGCTTGACAGGCAGGAGTCCTCCTGAGCCCGGAGTTCTTGACTGGGAATTGAGCAACCAGGACCCGCTTGCCGCTAACATCCTGCTGGTAGAGACGGAGAGAGAAACTGTTGCCGCGTCTGGGGAATAGCCCTGCGCCACGGATCAGCCCGCTGTGATTCCTCGCAAATCCTCCGGGCTCGTAAGGCCCATAATGCCCGTTGAAGACCATCGGCGACTCGAAGCCGCTTTCATCCGCTATGGCGTAGCCGATCTTTTGGCTCTCTGCGTTTGGACTGGAGAAGTCCAGCCAGAAGCAGAAGATGTCGCCCGCTGCGCCGCGCACTGCACCGCTGGGTCCCGAGCAAAGCGTGTAGTGCAGTCGAGTTAGCCATGCAGCCGGAAGATGTGCCAGGAGCCTGTCCAGGAGAGGCCTGGGCGGGCTGTAGCTGGTTCCGTAAGCACCGCTCTGAAGCACTACCCGAGTGCCATTGAGAAGGTGTCCAGGACTTCTCATTGGCATCGTTGCCAGCAACAAGACGATCGTGCCAGTGATAAGTACGGCAGCTACAGTCCCCAACTTCCTGAGTGTTGACCAAGCCATATTCAATATCGGCGAGCCGCTGGACCAGCCTGCCACTGTCGCGAGCATGACGCACTTACGATCCGTGCCCAACGACCGGGCTCAGCGGCGCGGGACCAGGTGTGTCCGACATGGAAACAGAATGCGAATCCCGCGTCCGCTGCACCCCGTTGGTTGAGCAATCCGTGAAATTCGGTCATTGCTTGGGCCTGCGGACAACAATAAAGCCGCTTGGAACAGACATCTCTTGCACCGTCGTCGAGACCGACACAAACTCCCATCCATCTTGCACGGCTGCGTCGATCTGTTTCTGAAGAACGCCTGGGTAGAGGCCCTTCTCGATGACCTTGTATTCCCAGCGGCTTCCGGTCGTCCTTGGCGACTGACAACCGGTGATGAAAATGGTGGAGGCTGCCAGGAGAGCGAGCAATGCGGTTGAGGTCTTCAAATACTTGTTTATCTTCATGATGCTTTATCTAATACGCTCTCGAGGTTAAAGTTGTCACAGATATGTAAATAATATCGCGCACGATTTCGCCCAACGACGCTGGTCAGTGGCGCGCCGCCCCTGGCAATTAAATGCAAACAGACGTGCAATCGGCGCGTCCACTGAAGCAGCATGGTTGGGGCAGATCACCCTGTCCTCCTGAGAGCAAAGCAGGATGCCTTCATTTATTTACGGAGCTGAAAACTGGGCCGCACCAGGTACTCGGCCCAGCAGCCGGGCTTCGTCGGATGCTCGAAGTGCACGCGGAACTTCCAGGCGGGCTCATCGGTCCAATAGTCCCAGCGGTGGACACACACGGAGTGTCTTGCCAGCCTTGCTGCCGGTCGCGCAACTGGTCAGCAGCGCCGGAAATGTTAATGCGCTCGTCGTCGCGGCGGCGCGTGCCAGGAATTGGCGGCGAGTGGTGGGGCTGTTGCTGGGAGTGGATCGGGGGTTCATGGCTGGTCAAGATTGAGTGATGTGCCGGAGCGCTCGTTGCAGCCGGCCACGAGGTTGTCGCCCGAAAATCGCGCCGGCTCCAACCAGGCCGGATTCGCGCCCCAGTTTGCAGACTCACCGTCCAGGCCGTGGACGGAGTCTGGAACGAACCGAGCAGGTGGTGGAGCAGGTTGTCGTAAGCTCCATGCCACCCGCAAGCTGCCGGACTGGAGATCGAGCAGTGTCTTGTCGCTGCTGTCCGACCGGGCGACCGCCAACCGGTGCGGCGTGGCGAAGGCGTAAGAAAAGTCCACGCGCGGTGACGGAAGTTCCGCGCCGAGGGCCAGGCCCAGGAAGGAAAGCGCAGTAGCCACCAAAAAGCCAATCCAACGTGTGTGAAGGTGCATGAATCTCAAGCCGTTTCTGGTGTGGTTTCGGGTCGCAGTACGTTTCTAAATCACTTGGCCTAACTCAAGAAATCTAGCTGCTTAGAACTGTCTTCATGTATTTACCAACCACTTCTTTCCAGGCTAACAGAACCAAACGGCGGTCAGGATACTCCCACGTT
The DNA here is from genome assembly GCA_037130375.1 of Verrucomicrobiota bacterium. GTDB lineage: Bacteria > Verrucomicrobiota > Verrucomicrobiia > Limisphaerales > UBA8199 > JAPLUA01. The sequence goes on from JBAXTC010000186.1 coordinate 3,559, forward strand.
CGCGTGCCCTTGTTATCAAGATAGTCCACGACTTCCTCACGAACAGTGATTGGAATTCGTTCGGCTTGTGTAAGTAGCGGTGCAAGGGTTTTGAAATCCTCCAAGGACAACTCTTGTACTAACGCGTTGGCGCTGCACAACAGTTCGATTGTGTTGAGCAGAAGCCTTGTGGGCGTGCGCTTCTTTGAACCCTCGGCATTCGTCAGGAAAAATTCTCGGACATCGGGCTGAAGTCGCCAGAATTGTGAGAAGACGCGTTTGGCCGTGAGTAAGTCAACTTTGAGGGCAGCCAGTTCGGAATCCGGCGTGCTGTACAGCCATGAGCACCAGATTCTGGCAACTTCCGAATCAGAGGCCGCTCTCGCCGCAGCTTTCCCATATCTTGTAAGTTTCTTGCTGTCGGCAAACCCCAGAGTCTGCAATTCGCTTCGTTGTTTGCCGGGCGTATTGTCAGGCGCACGGCTGACTCTCGGCCAATCCTGCAACAGCTCCCGCGCACGTTTGATATTCCGCACCGTATTGCCCGCGTAATCCATGCACAACAGTCCGATTGGAAGTTGCAGCGTTGCGAACACATCTTCCAGTGTATCGATGTCTTCTGCGTTGATTGGCGGCTCAACCGCACGGGCATGAACGACCAACTCACGTCTGACGCGCAAACGGGCCTGCGCGCGATCAACTGCCGCCGCCCGCCACTTCTCTTCCATCAGGCACAGGCTTTCCGGCGTGAACTCCTCACTCCGCCTTTTGAAGAGGTCATCAAACCAACTATTCAATGTCCCAAGTCCGCTCTTGTCATCACTGATAACGCCGGCCTCGACGCTGTTCGTAAAGGCTGAACTGCTCAGGTTCGCGCTGCCGAGCAGGAAACGGGTGGGGCGTCCGGCTTTGTCATGGGCGAGATACACTTTTGGGTGATACGTCGCGCATCCGGCATAATTGCGAATCTGCACACCGCCGGCAATGGCGCGGTTGACGGCGGCAGGTTGCGTGATTCCCATCTGGTCGGTACAGACGATGCGCATCTTGGGCAGGCTCAACCCGCTGGTGTGCCGCCGAAAAAGTTCCCAGCCGCCGACTTGTAGATAGCTCACGGCCAGCGAGAGGGTTTCTGCGCCGTCAACGAGTTCGCTCAACGCTTGTATGAAGGTCGTTGATCCCTCGTGCGCGTTCAGGATGATTTTCATTCAGCGATGAAGAGGTATTCGGCGACCTCGTTTTTGTTGTCCCCGACTTTGTGCGCGTGATTGCCATGGTGATAACGATGCGCGACTTCGTAAACCGTCACCTTGGACTTTTCATGTTTCAGCAATTCAATCATCTCAGGCTTGCTCGGAATGCAATTGGAGGAATATGAAACGACCAGTGTTGAGTTGCGGAAATAGTGGAACAGCTTTTGGAATGCCTGCGGTGCGCGGGCTTTGGTGGAGAAAGCGGTATCATAGGATCGAATCTTTTTCGTAGTCGTGTCCGTGATCTCGACCCCTTTCCAGTAACGGCAATAGCCTTCGACAAAATGGTAACGGCGCGTATAGTCGCAATCCGAAAACGGGCTGATGTAGGGTGTGTCTATGTAAACCAGATCAGCAAGGTCAGGTTGCAGATCGAAGACGTCTGAGTTGAACGCTTTGTTTTGCTGGCCGTTCGAGAACACCGCGCTATTGAAGGCATCGACTGCGATCAGGAATTGCTCGCGCATGGACAGCTTCAAATCAATCCGTTCATCCCAGCCTTTGCGTCCAGTGAACGTGAACATCCCACGCGGGCGCTTCTTCATACACGCGCGCGACGCAGCAGCCAGTGCCAGTGAAACCTTCAGTGGTGATTCCAACTCCTGGATATTCGCCCAGAGGTTGTCGAGGAACGCGCAATCTGTTTCGTTGAAGAACAAATCTGTGTAAGTGTCGCGAACGAATGTCGGCGCGGAGGTGTTTGTCCGCGCCAACTTGCTGACATCTTCCTCTGTCAACTTCGTTGAGTTGTTTTCGATTGCAGCACGGGCGGTTTGGAAACAGAAATTCAGGAAGTCGTTCGTATAGACCCTCGCTCCGGTTTGCTTGATGGCGTAACCAACGCAGCCACTCCCCGAAAACGCATCAAGTGCTGAATTGAACTTTAGGTTGGAGAGATGCTTGAGAATGAATGGGAGCAGGCGTTGCTTGCTCCCCATGTATTTCGTTTCAGGAAACTCCGGTTCGGCAGAAGACGTGAAGAATACCTGCGGTTGCTTTGTGGCACTGGTATTTGCGACAACGAGTTCAGAGATATTACCGCGCCCGCCAGGTTTGCAGTTTATGAATCTCGGCGCAGACACGACGTGAAGGGGAAAGCCGGCGTAGAGTTCACGGGTGATCAGATGCTCGGAATTGGACAAGACCACGCGGCAGCCCCTGGCATCCAGTTCTCGGAACACGCGGGCCAGTTCAACTTGGTCGGCTTCGCCGAATTGTTCGAGCGTGTAGCGTTTGAAGTCCGAGTAGGCGGAGATCGGCAGATACGGCGGATCAAAGTAGATGAAATCTCCCCGGCGCGCTTCATCCACGGTCTTGCGGAAGTCCTGCGCCTCCAGTTGCGCGTCCTGCAAGACGGCGGACGTGGCAAGGAGATTGTCGCGGGAATAGAGGTTCGGATTTCTATTCGAGCCGACCGGCGTGTTGAATTCACCCTTGGCGTTGACACGCCAAAGACCGTTGAAACAGGTCTTATTCAGAAAAATCGTCCGGGCCGCACGCGCAAGATCACCGGTCAGGTCGTGCTGCTTGCGGATGTCGTAAAAGTACTCGCCGCCGTCGGCGCGGAAGCCTTTCGCGTGTTCGTCTAAGATCTGCATCAATTCGTCCGGTCGGTCCCGGACGACCCGGTAGCAGTTGATGAGTTCCTTGTTGCTGTCGCGCAGGAACGGGCGCATGTCCGGAAAGCGGTGCTTGAGATGAAAGAACACCGCTCCGCCGCCAAGAAACGGTTCGATGTAGCGATCTACCTCGTGCGGAAAGAATTCTTCGAGCTGACGAAGCAGACTGGCCTTGCCGCCCGCCCATTTCAGAAACGGCTGGGCTTCAACCCGATTCGGCACGATAAACGGCATGGCCAATTGTTCGTCGTTGAGTTTGCCGTTGCTTTCAAGTTTGTGCAGTGGCGGAGCAGGAGTCTTGCTGTGGATTTTGTAGCGGGATTTCAGATCGGATCTCTGATCCAGCCGCTTCCTCGTGGCGGCTCTGGCTGAAGAACGCTTCCGCTGGGACAACTCAGACATTCACAGGGATCGATCCCGAAATGCGGGGCAAGAATCAAGAACGAAGTTCAGGACGGGCCAATTTCAGGCGCATTCGCAAGTCCTTGGTAAGGTTGCTAGAAACGCCTCGCCAAGGCGGCTTTTGTTGTGCTTCTTCATCTCGGCGCGCAGCAATAAGCGTGTTTTGTCCTCTTTCAACGCCTCGTCATCAGCCATTTCCTGACGACGGGTTTGCACCGCAAAATAGTTTTGTCCGAGCGCCCCCAGCCGTTTGCTTGGATCGGCGTTTTGAATGACGAGATAGCAGGCGTAACGGGAAAGTTTCCAGTCTTCGACCGGACGCTGCGCACCCGACCCGATGCTGACCATTTCGAGGATTTGCTCGAAATGGTCTTCAACGCTGTGGGCGCTGTTCAGACAGGCTTCCCGGGCTTTTTCAATGACGGGCAGAAAGTGGCGAAACTCGGAGTATGCGAGCACCCGGGCCAGTTCTCGGGCGGACCAGAATTCCGCCCCGACGGAATTGACACATTTGATTCTCTCAAAAATGTTGCTGGTGGCTGGGACTGGCAATGGATTGCTCATGGATTTCCTTTTACGTGGTCTCACGGCACTTGCGGACGATATAGCTGTTCAGCGCCCGCCGCAACCACGCCAGACGTTGTGCGGTGATGGCGCGCTCGATGTCGCGGTGCATTTCGTCGAGGCCGGGAATGACCCGGCCCGCGGCGCGTGCGCCGTCCAAGTCGCTAACCGCTTTCTTTCCGTCCGCCAACAGCGCTGCGGAAATGGCCGGCGGCGGTTTGGGCGTGAAGCCCGTGATGCCAACATCCTGTGCGACGGCGTACGATTGCAGTTCATACGGCGCCAGGGTGATTCCACAATGGCGGGAGACGTGCAAGTATTCACCCGTGGACAGGTTCTGCACCTTACCTGGCGAGCGGGTGAACGCGAGTTCGACACGCACCGGGTAATAATCGCGATTGACCAAATAGAAAATGCGCTGGCCGTCCTGGTCCAGCGTGCGGACCGCGACGGGGTCGGTCGTGCTGCCGACGGTTTGGAATTTCTTCCGCGGCAGCGCCCGATAGGCGGAGGCGAAGCGCCGAAGCTCGCCGCTGTGCGCCTTGTCGAGGAACAGACCGCCGCGCGTGATGCGCACAGCGTCGAGTTCTGCGACCGCGTGGGCGTAGGGTTCCAGGAAATGCGGGCCGGCGGGAAACGCGGGGGTGATGCGCAGTTGCGAATCCCACCAGAAACCGTCGGGCGGATAGATCGAGTTGATGCGGAAGATGCCTTCGGCGGGTTTGCCGTCCATGACCGCCAGTGTCTTCGCCTGCAGATCGTCCGGCTCGCAAGCGAACCACTTGTGCTCGCCCCACGACTCGACCCAGCAGTTGAAGATGAACGCCCCGGGCCGTGCCTGGGCGGCTATGGTGCTGAGCGTCTCCGAGTCGAGGAAGTCGTGGTCGCGATACATGCAGGCGGACTCGATCGGTGTATTGATGCCGTCCGCCGGGTGGGGAGGATGGCCGCCGCGGTCGCGGGGGTTGCCGCAGCCCAGGTCCAGCTCGATGCCCGGTTCATTTTCGTAGAGCCGGAAGTCCAGGCCGCCCTCGCGATACAACTCCGCTGTGGTTGGGCGGGCGTGGAGTTGGGTCGCCGCGCTCGCCCACCCGCGCAACTGCGGCACCGTGGTTTCGTCCCACAAGGTGAGCGTCATCCGCAGGTCGGGGCGCGCCGCCACCACCACATCGCGGATGCGGCGGATCAGGTCGCGAATCTTCTGGCAGCGCCATTCGATCCAGGCGGGTTGGCAGTGGAAGCAGAGGTGCTCATAGCGCCTGGCGAAACGCTCCGGCGATTTGGCGTCCACGGGCACAGTGATGCCGGTTTCCTTCTGGAACAGGGCCGCCGTGTAGTCGTCGTAACCGGAGTGGAGTGAGGCGAACCACAGTATGGTGGCGTGCCAAAGGTTGAACGAGATGCCTTTGAACGCGGGATAGCGCGCGTAGCGCTGCACAATCTCGCGCGTGAGCTCCACGACTGCGTCCTGCACCGTCGGGTGAAGGGGGTTGAACATCGGTCCCGCGTGGTAAGGGCCGCCGGGCTTCTCACCATAAGCCCACCCGGTGGACTTGATTGTGCCCGCGATCTTCGCCGGGTAATTGCGCACGTTGTATTCGATCGTCCAGTCTTGCGGGCTGGCCTGGACCTGGTTGTTCCAGAGCATATTGTTGAACGTATCGGCGCCCGCCTTGATGGCATCAAGGTCCACGTTCATCTTCTTCAGGAGGCTCCCCAGCCGCAGCAACGTGAGCGAGCCCTGGAAGGCCAGACCTTCCCGACCAAACCGTTCCAGCAGTTGCGCATACCAATCCGCCGGTTGCGAAGTCCAGCGGACATATTGTTTGCGGTCCGCACCGACCACCACATCGAAGCCATCGGCCGGCTCACGGTCGGAAGGGAATTGCGGCCCGTGGTACCAGGCGAGTGGATAGACCAGCAGGTTCTGGCCGGAGTATCGTGCGTAGCTGACGAGCCGGTCAATCCACTCGTCCCGGCTCCTCGCCCCCTCGCTGGCACCCGTGCCGCACGGATCTTCGTACTGAATTCCCAACTCACGGCGCGAACCATCGCCCGGGTCGCCGGGGACTCGTAACGGCGGAAGCGCGTCCAGTTCGTAAATCTCGATGCCCGCCACGGCAGCCGGTTCACCCTGGCCCCAGGTCAGAAACGTGATGCTGCAGTCCTTCCAGCGCGGCCAGAAGACCTGGCGCAACTCGAGCATCTGGCCGCTGATCGGCTGGGCCCAACCGGTAAAGACCCCGGTCGAAAGGTCGTAGCACGTGCCGTCCATGATGCACATGTACCGGCGTTTGTCGTCGGGATACCGAATCACGGCAACGTGCGGCTTCCCAACGTGCTCGATGGCAAACCGGTAGCCGAAGCGCGCGGAGGTCTTGGCGTCTGCTTCCAGATAGCGTCCGGCGGGAGTCTCGACGACGCGGGTGGGGCCGTTGGCGAAGAACTGTTCGGGCGGGAGATCTTTTGTGCAGTCAATGCTCGCAATCAGTCGGCGGCGACTTGCGCCGGTGGCGCTCGTTGGACTTGACGAGCTGGACGAGGCGGCAAATCCCGTCGTGAGCGCGGCGCTGGTCGCCGCCACTTGCATCAAGAAGGTTCGTCGTGTGGGCATAGGACGATGGTTATGAGGGAAATCCGCAGTCTTGCAAGCCTTTATTGCTTGCCCCTATGGCGCTCAATTATGAACTGAGGGGTTCGGCTGGAGGGTGAAGGTTCCAAGGTCAGCGGGAGCCGAGTCGGTTAGCTCGTCAGGCACAACCACCTCTACTTTTTTTGCTGAGGCAGTGATTCTGCGCTGAACCCGCTGGCGTAAGTCCTTTCCGGTGTAGGCGGAATCACTGATCCTGACGAACAGTTGATACGGGCCGGGCGGAACATCCTCGACAGTGAAAGAGCCATCGGCGGCGACCTGCAACAGGAAAGACCCGGAGGTGCGCTCATAAGCACGCCATTCCTTACATTCATCGAAGAAATCCAGGAGGCGGAGCCGCGCCGCGAAATCATGAGAGTCCGGTGGCGGCTGGATGGCGGGTCGCTTCAGATTGGTCACCAAAGAACCCGATATGAGCTGACCACTCCAATCCACTTTGCTGATAAGGCTGCCGGAGTCGCCTGGACTGTTCTCTCGGCCAATAAACCGGCCAGTACCGCGCCGCCCATGCTCACGCCGCGTCGCTTTAAGACCTCCCTGAGCTTCTCTACGGTCCGGCTCACCCGCTTTTTAGCGGCTTCCTCGCTTACCCCCAAACATTCCCCAACCTCGGAGAGCGACCTCCTCTGATAGAACCGTAAGAGGATCGCTGAGCGGTCAGCCTCCGACAGGGAGGCGACGGCTTGGTCCAGGTGAGGGACGAGTCGTTCCCAAAGCAGCTCCGTATCATCGGTCTGGGCGGTATTGATCATAGTAGAGGCAATGTCTTCGCGGCTCTTACGCCGTAATTCAGCGCGCAAGGAGCACTTGGCCACAAAACACGTTGAGCGGAAGTGCCAAGCACCCAGGACAGTGCCGCGGCGCAAACTCCGTGCTTTCCGGGCCAGCAAGGCAAACACCGATTGCACTATATCCTCGGCCAATTGGGGATTACCCACTCGCCGCAATGCCGCTGAATAGATCCAGTCGATATGGCACCGGACCAACTCGGCGAAAGCCGATTCGGAGTGAGTCTTCACGTAGTCTTGAAGAAGTTCCCAATCGTTCATTTTGCGCATTGTTCTGTACTTATTAATTGCCGCCAACCCAAAAAGGGGACAAGAAAACCGAGTGAGTGCGGATAGAGAATCGAGGATGGCGAAGGAATCACAGCACACATCTTGCGTCCTCATGCTCTTTAACCATGTAATCCGACCAAGAAGTAAGAGCTAATTTGACTGTGGCAGTTACATTCATGTAGTTGGCGAAGAAATCGGGCTGAATCCCTGCAAGTTCAGTCAGTCGTCCTTTCAGGACTTATCATGCTGCGGACGCTGGTTCCCAACGTTTAAACGTTGGGCTATTCTCGCATGTCCCTCCGGGACAA
>JBAXTC010000187.1:0-11373 GCA_037130375.1 Verrucomicrobiota bacterium
CATGCGGCAGGCCTGGGCACATTCGCCGCGATTGGCCGAACGGCCGCCCAGCGCTTCGCTGGTGAGACATTGGCCGGAGTAGGCCACACAGAGGGCGCCATGGACGAAGACTTCCAGGGGCAATGCCGCGAACCGGGGGGCGCCGGGCGCGGCCGCATTCTCTCGGCTCACGTCACCCGGCACTCGACACTCGGCACCTACGGCGATTTTCTCGATTTCCTTGATCCCGCATTCGCGGGCAAGGACGACGAGGTTGCAGCCCAGTTCGCGCGCAAACTCGACGCCAGCGGCGCTGGTAATCGTCATCTGGGTTGAGACGTGAATCGGGAAATCGGGAGAGAGTTGCCGAATCAAACGGCAGATGCCGACATCCTGGACAACTGCCGCGTCCACGCCGGCGGCGATGATCGTCCGCAGGTATTGCTCGGCCTGGACAATTTCATTCTGGAAAACCAGAATGTTGAAAGTGACATACCCTTTAACCCCGCGACGGTGCAGGAAATCCATCAGCTTCGGCAAATCGGCTTCCGTAAAATTGTTGGCCCGCATCCGGGCGTTGAACTTCTCGAGACCGAAGTAGATCGCATCGGCGCCATTCTCGACCGCGGCGCGGGCGCATTCCCAGTCACCCGCCGGCGCGAGCAATTCCGGAAGCCGGAGGGCGTGGTGGCGCAGGGAGAGTGGTTCTGAGGCTGAAGCGCTCGAGGGCGCGTTTGCAACTGGACTGGTCGGATGGCTATTCATCAGCAAGACAGAGCTTAGTCTCCAAACCGCCCGCGAACAAAAACTAATTTGGTCCACGCCCGGAAATCTCCCGTGGCGGCCAGGTTGAAGAGCGGGAAAATCCAGCCAACCGCCCAGAACCAGCAAGTCTCACTTCGGGGAGCAGCGTGGGGCAGCTCTCTTGCTCCTGCTCCTGCTCTTGTTCTTGCTCTGGCCCTGCACGGAGTCTCCGACTCCGTGAACCGGCAGGGTCGGAGACCTGCCCCACGACCCGTCAAAATGGTCTGTCTGCGGCTTCAAACGTTGCCATAATTGGTCTGTGGTCTGACCCCACTCCCCAATTGGGAATGAACGGAATATACGTTTCCTCCTTAATCCATTCCCGTGCCAAACCCTCGGAAATCAGAATAAAGTCGATTCTGGTCAACACGTCTTCTTTACCGTAGTAGTGCGTCCAAGTGATGTTGCGCGGCTCCCATGCGGGATTGGAGTTCGGGACGTTGTCGCCGTTGCGCTCGGCCGGACGCGTATCAACCAACTTATGCTTGCCCCGCCCTATGATAACTTTGGTCGAGGGGGAATCTTTGCCGTCGTTGAAATCGCCGAGCACTACAATGTTCGCCTTCGGATTGGCGGCCAGGCGGGCGTCGATCTTCTCGCGCAGGAGCTTGGCTTCTTCCAGCCGCAGTTCGGCTTCGTCGGCTTCGGCAATGGCGCGCTTGGATTTGAGGTGCGTGGCCAGGAGGGTGAAGGAGTAGTCGGGGTTGACCTGGACATCGACTTCCCCAAAGCCGCGGCTGACGCGGAATCGGCGGCCGTTGAGCAGGAAGTTGTCGTTCGTGTGCGAGCGTCGCGCGCTGAACGGAAACTTGCTGAGGATGGCGACGTGGATGTTGGTGTCGAAACCGGCGACGTGTTCCCAATAGGGGAGATCCAACCCGGCGGTTTTGAGGGAGTCGCGCAGTTCCAACAGGGCGTTGGTGGAACCTATCTCATCGAGGGCGATCACGTCGGGCTTGATCGCCAGGATGCTCTCGCGGATTTTGGCCTTGGCGTCGGTCGATTTGGCGTAGCGGCTTTGGGTGGCTTCATCCAGATAGTTCTCGAGGTTGTAGGTGGCGACGCGAAAGGTCTCGGCGTCCGCGATGCGCGGGACGGCAAGCAGAATGACGAAGGTGGCCAGTTGGCGACAACCGCGTGAACACAATTTCATGCGCCCGGTAATATAGGTCCGGTGGGCGCAAGTCAAAAGCGATCTGCCGGAAAGTTTTTGCAAAATGATGGTTTGCGGTTACCTTTAAATCATGTTGAAGCCGAGTGAGAATGAATCAGTCCGCCCGCCCCATTACACGGCGAATGCGCGGGCCGGATCGCGGCGCACGCGGACCAATTTGGGGAACGAATCGCATGGCGGCGCAGGGAAGGCCCACGCCAAATTGCACGACAAACAGAGCGAACGCGACCACCGGGAGTTGCGCATCGACAAGGTGGGAGTGCGCGGCCTGCGCTTCCCGATCCAAGTGCGCGACAAGGCGCGCGCGGTGCAAAACACGGTGGCGACAATCGGAATGTTCGTCGATTTGCCGAAGGAGTTTAAGGGCACGCACATGAGCCGCTTCATCGAGGTGCTCAACGCGCACGGCAACGTGATTCACGTCGAGAATATAAAGGACATTCTCCACGCAATGCAGGTGAAGTTTCAGGCGGCTACCTCGCACCTGGAGATCGAGTTTCCGTATTTCATGGTGAAAAAGGCGCCGGTCACCGGCATGGAAAGCGTCATGGATTATGTCGCCCGATTCGATGCCGCAGCCTGTCACAAAGAGATACTTTTCCTTCTGACGGTTAAGGCGATGGTGACAACGCTCTGCCCGTGCTCGAAGGCCATTTCGGCTTACGGCGCCCACAATCAACGTGGTGAGGTGACGGTACAGATCCGTTCGCGGAAGGCGGTTTGGATTGAAGATTTAATCGCCATCATCGAGAGTTCGTCCAGCTCGGAGCTGTACGCGTTGCTGAAACGGCAGGACGAGAAAGCCGTCACGGAGCGGGCTTACGACAACCCGGTGTTCGTGGAAGACCTGGTCCGCAACGTGGCGCTCAAGCTCAACGCTCACCCGGATGTGACATGGTATAAGGTGGAAGCCGAGAACCATGAAAGCATCCACAACCACAATGCCTACGCCTGTATCGAGAAGGCCTGACGCTTGAGGATTTTGGTCCGAGAGACCAGAGAATCCGACGAACGCAGGCTGGCGGCTGCGGCCCCTCAGAAGGGGGTGATTGGCCCAGATGAAGATTTTTGAAGATTGTTGTGGAATATTTGGGTTCGTTTGCTACATTCCCGCCCTCTCAACGGGAGTGCAGAGGCACCTTTTGAGGAATTCCGGACTGGCCGTCCGGCAGAAGTAAGCAGTTTGAGTTGTGATTACGAAGAAGAACATGATCAAGAAGACGATGGCGCATCAAAAGCCGCATGGCGCGGCCACTGCCGCGTCTATTCTCGGTAGTTCCGACGGAACGACGAGGAAAAACGGAGAAGAAAAGATCAAGCCGCAGTGGATGAAGTTTTACCAACGGCTTCTCGAACTGCGCGAACAACTGATCCGGCAGATGAGCGGTTTGGCGAAGGAATCCGCCCAGGAAATGGCTGGCTACAGCCTGCACATGGCGGATTCCGGCACCGACAATTTTGACCGCGATTTTGCCTTGAGCCTTTTGTCCTCGGACCAGGACGCCGTTTATGAAATCGAAGAGGCCCTCAAGCGAATTGAGCGGGACACTTACGGCGTCTGCGAACTGACCGGCAAGCCGATTCCCCAGATGCGCCTCGAGGCGATCCCCTGGACCCGGTTTACCGTGCAGGCGCAGGCCCAGTTGGAGCGCGAGGGTGCTTTGCGGCAACGCCGCCTCGGCACTCTTGGCTCAGTGGATGCCGTCGGCCTCACTGAAGTCGAGACCGATGAAGAAGAAGCAGAAGATAAGCCTAAAGAAAAAGAATAATTATGCCTCGCGAGATTATCACCATCGAATGCACCGAGGCGCGCAAGGAGGGTAAGGCTCCTTCACGCTACACGACGACGCGGAATAAGAAGCTCAAAACGGAGAAGCTGGAGATCAAGAAGTATAACCCGGCCCTCCGCCGGCACACGCTGCACCGCGAAGTCAAATAACCAGGATATATGCCACGCAAAACCCGCCCAGATAAAGACAAACGCGGTAAAGGGTCGGCTTACGGAGAAGTTCGCACGCCACGCCCGAAACCGAAGATTGACTTCACAGTCGATGCGCTTGATTTCAAAAACATCACCCTGTTGCGGCAGTTCGTAACCGATCAGGGGCGCATTCTGCCTCGCAAATATACCGGCCTGCCGGCGCATTATCAGCGCCGTCTTAATCAGGCCATCAAACGCGCCCGCCAGATGCTGTTGATGAAGTAAGCTCCGTTTTAGTTTCACCCCGCAATCGGATTTGCGGGTTTTTTCAGGGTCTCCAACTGCAAATGATTTGCAATTAGGTATGGAATACCTGCTCCTGCTCTCCAGCATCTGCTTGGGTGCTCTGAGCGTGTTTCTGTTCAAGCTGTACGAACCCCGGCACATCAAACTGCTGAATGCCTTCACCGGGGCTTACCTGCTGTGCCTCACGCTGCTGCACCTGCTGCCGGAATTATATCTGACTCACAGCGGGGCGGGGGTGCCGGGTCCCATGCGGATTGGGGTGCTGATTCTGGCGGGCTTTTATACCCAGATCGCTCTTGATGTCATTTCAATGGGCGTGGAGCATGGACACGCGCATCATTTGCACGGGCGGATGCCGGTGGGGGTGGTGGCTGGCCTCTGTTTGCACGCACTCGTTGAGGCTATGGCGCTCGGAAATGCCCACACCCATTACGATCCCGCCTCGCGCCACCTGTTACTCTGGAGCATCGTTTTGCACAACTACCCGGTTTCCATCGCCCTGCTCGGGATGCTGTTGCAGAGCGGGATGAAACGGGGTCGGGCACTCGGTTTGTTGGGGCTTTTTGCGATGATGGCCCCCTTGGGGATGACCCTGAGCGCCCACACAGCGCTGGCTGGCTACACACGGGAACTCATGGCTTTCGTTATCGGCATCTTTATGCATATCTCGACGACGATATTGTTCGAGAGCAGCGACATCCACCGGTTCAACCTGGCCAAGCTTGGGGCAATTGTCTTGGGAACAGGCTTGGGAATCCTCAGCCTGATGATTGATTGATTTCTGCCGCGCTCGCTGATGAAAGCCCATTCACATGCTCCTCAGCGCAGGGCGCTCCCTGACCTCGCTGATCGGTTGCGCCGAAAGTCGCGCAAGGTAACGGGACCGCGACAGGCCATTTTGGAGATTCTTGGCCAACAAGCGCACCCGATGTCAACCAAGGAGATATTCGGGGCACTGCCGCCGGGCGATTGCGATCTGGCGACGGTCTATCGCTCCATGCGCCTGCTGGAAAGCGTGGGCATGATGAAGCGGTTTGATTTTGGGGATGGGGTGGCGCGTTTTGAACTGTTGTCGGAAGGGGACGATGGCCATCATCATCACCTGGTTTGCACGGGTTGCGCGGAGGTGATCGAAATTGAAGAGTGTTTCATGCGCGAATTGGAAGAGCGCATTGCCGCCAGTAACGGCTTCAAGGCCGTCACCCACAAGCTGGAATTCTTCGGTGTTTGCCCGGAGTGCCAGCAGCCCGAATGAGGGAACTTCCTCAGTTGGCTGGGGCGCCAAATGAAGAAGCCACGCATGTATGCGTGGCTTCTTCGTTTTAAGTTGGAGATTTAATCGTTCTTACGTCGCTTCTCCAGTCACCCATTCCCCGAAATGCAGGTATTCCCTGATCTTCCTCCGTTCGTAGCGATGCTTCTGGGTTTTTTTCGGCTGGTTATCCACCTTCCGAAACGGATGTTTTGGATTACTAATAGCCTCACTAATCACTTCCAACGATTTGGTCATAGCTTGATTTAATTCATTGTTCAAGTTTAGCTTGGCGTGCAAGATACTCCCTTCGGGCCTTCCCTGGTCAGCCCACCATCCGATAAGCTCAACATTTGCCGCCTCAAGCAATTCGATTATACGACCCTTTATCCGGAAGATTCATTCAAAGTTTTCTAAACTATTTTTGACCGAAAGCTGCGGAGCGCCATTCGTTTTGGATTTGGCTCGCCAGCAATCTTAGTCCGGCCGCTTCGTAGCTGGTTTGGACCTGGGCAAATTCCTCCTTCAAAATGCCGGCGACGATCAACACGCCCGCCGGTTGCAAACGGGCCAGGATGCGTTCGCGCCCGGCCAACAGGATGCTTGAAATGAGATTAGCGCAGACCAGCGAGTATCTCCCGGCACGCCCGCAGGACGCCGCCATCAAATCCTGCCGGAAGAAGCGGATGCTGTTGGCCACACGGTTCTGCCGGGCATTCGCCCGCGCGATGCGGATGGCTTCAGAATCGAGGTCAAAGGCGTCCACCGGGCTGTAGCCAAGCTTGACGGCGGCGATGGCGAGAATGCCGGATCCGGTGCCGATGTCCAAGAAGGACTGCGCTTCTGAGGTTAGGCGTCGTTTAGCCACCTGCCGCAAACAAAATGCCGTCGTCGGATGTTGGCCGGTTCCGAAACTCAAACCCGGATCAAGCACAACCACTGCCTGCCCTTTTCGTGGCTGAAGTCGGCTCCAGCTTGGCTTGATCAGGAGTCCAGATCCGATGGCTATAGGCTTAAAATGTCGTTTCCAGGATTCCGCCCAATCTTCCCGTCGAACCTTTGCCAGGGAGATTCGGCCCGGGCCGAGGTTCAGCCCGCAGGCCCTGATGCGCTCCAGTCCAGCCCGAAGGCCCGCACGCCGTTCCCGGGACCAACCTGGTCTTTGTTGGAAGTAAGTCGTGACCACAGTTCGGCGGGTCTCGATGTCGGTGTACGACGCGACCGACTGCTCAAAGGCACGGGCAAGCACTTCCGTGACCGCATCTTCGGCCTCTGGCGAAGTAGTCACGGAGATCTTCCAGAGCGGCTGGCGGCTCATGACTCGATTTCCCGCCAGGGTGTAAAGTTGAGTAACTGCAGTTCAGTTCGTTCCGGCCGCAACATGACATGGGTGAGGCTGGCGTATTCGATTTGGAACGCTCCCATCCGGGAGAGCGGCATATCCAACAGGATCGCCAGCAACATGCGAATCACGCCGCCATGGCACACAACGGCAACCTGCTGGCCGGCATGATTTTGAATGATTTGGCGCAGGCAGGGTTCAACCCGGGCACGGAAGGTTCGGGCGCATTCCGCTTCAGGAATGGCCGCCGACTCAAGCTTGTTGAGCCATTCCCAGGCGCTAACGCCGAATCGGGCCTGGACCTGGGCAAAAGCCAGTCCCGTCCAAACACCGAAATCCACTTCTCTCAAATCGGACAAAATCGTGGGGTTTGGCGCTCCGTTGACCAGCCAGGGCCGCAGCGTTTGCTGGACACGTTTCATGGGACTGGCGTAGATCGCGGTCACCGCTTTTTGGCGGAGATACTTGGCGAGCGCGGCGGCCTGTTCGTGGCCGCGGGGCGAAAGTTCCATATCAATCTGGCCACCGAATACACCCTGGTAACGCGACTCGACCTCAGCATGGCGAATGAGCAACAAGGTGGCGGCGGATGGCGCTGCCGGACGAGGGGGCAGGACAGGAGGGCGAGAGTGGGAGGGCTTCACGGATGGGGGGGGGGATAAACGCGGTTACTTTACGGGATCGTCGCTGAGTTGGCCTTTGTCGAGATACACAGTGCGCGAGGCGCGGGCCGAGGCATGCGGGTCGTGCGTTACCATGATGATGGTCTTGCAGTGCTCGCGGTTCAAGGCCTGGAGCAAATCCAGGATTTCATCGCCGGCCCTGCGGTCAAGGTCGCCGGTTGGCTCGTCGCACAGCAGCAACGTCGGGTCGGTAACGACTGCGCGCGCGATGCCCACGCGCTGTTGTTCACCCCCGGAAAGCTGACGCGGGTAATGCTTCGCTCGCTGCGAGAGACCCACGATCGCCAGTGCGGTCGCCACGTGCCTTTTCCGGTCCGCCCGGGACAAGTGGGTCAATAACAACGGCAACTCCACGTTACGCTCGGCAGTCAGCACCGGAAGCAGGTTGTAAAGCTGGAAGACGAAACCGATATGGCGTGCGCGCCAGTCCGCCAGCCTGCGATCCGACAACTCGGCAACGCGCTCGCCCGCAATGCTCACCGAGCCGTTGGTGGGCCGGTCCAATCCGCCTATGAGATTCAACAGGGTGCTCTTGCCTGAACCCGACGGCCCCATCAGCGCCAGGAACTGGCCCGCCGGAACCTTCAGATGCAGATCCTTGAGCACGTGAATATCCTCAGACCCACGGCGGAATACTTTTTCCACACCATCGACGTCCACCAACGCGTCGTTGTTCTGACCTATGTAATCCATCGGACGCCTTTAATTCAGTCAACGCTTCTCGACTACCGCGGCTCCGTCTCTCAGCCCTGTCGGCCAGTCGGCAACAACCCTCTCCCCGGCTCCGAGACCGGCGGTGACTACCGCCTCGTCGGAGCGGATGTTGCTAACCGTGACGGCGCGACGCTCGACTTTGCCGTGCAGCACCACCAGCACGACACTGCGGCCATCCTGCTGACGAATCGCGGCTTTGGGCACAATCACCGTGCGGCCCGCCGCCGGCCCGGAACCGCCCGCCTCGCGAAATGCGACCTTCACACTCATCTCCGGCAGGATGCGCGCGTCCAACTTGTCGAACCCGACCCGCACCTTCACAGTGGACTTTTGGCGGTCGGCCGTTGGGATAATGGCGATTACCTTGCAAGGAATTTTCCAATCGGGGTAGGCATCCAGCGTTGCTTCGACCGCCTGGCCCGCCTCGACGCGATTGATGTAGCTCTCATTCACATCGATCTCAATTTCCAGCGACTCCATGTCCACGATGGTGCAAATGCCGGTGCGAGTGAAACCGCCTCCGGCAGAGATCGGTGAGATCATTTCGCCTGGCTGGGCATTCTTGGACGTGACAATGCCGGTGAAGGGGGCGCGGATGATCGTGTCATCCAACTGCTGGTTCCAATATGCCACCTGTCTCTCAGCCACAGTGACATCGGCTTGCTGTTGCTCCAATCTCGCCTTCAGGGCCAGCACGGCAGCCTCGGCGTGGTCGTAGTCAGCCTGCGTCGCGATCTTGCTCTTCACCAGGCCGGTCTGGCGTTGCAGTTCCTGTTCGGCTTCCTTGATGCGCACGCGTGTCTCGGCGAGCGCGTTCGTTGCCGAGACCGACTGAGCTTCCACGAGCCGCAAGCTTGTCTTGACATTCGCATCGTCCAGGCGCGCCAGGATCTGCCCGTCTTTCACTTTCATTCCTTCTTCCACGAGAACTTCTGTGACCTTGGCGGTTACTTTCGACGAAACGGTTGCCTGCCGGCGAGCGGTAACGTAGCCCGAGGCATTCAACACCGTGCGTTCAATGCCGTTGCCGGCCGCCTCCCGCACCAGCACGGTCCGCACCTCGACGGCCTTGGGCCGCTTCAGCCACCAACTCGTTCCCACCACCAAGACCAAAACGACCACGCCAATCGCCATCGGCCAGAATCGGGACGACGGCTCTCGTGGTGCGCTTCGCTCGATGCGTAAATCATCCAGCGTGGGTTTTGGTGGATTCATAGATAATGCCCGTCCAAAGGAAACCGGGTTTTGCGCCCAGGGTCAATTATGGAATGGCGGTTCCGTGAGACGGTGAGTCCAGGGCGGATTCAAGAAATCGTAGCCGCCGACGGCAGTCGGCGCACTTTTCCTCGATTATCGGAGTGTTAGCGCCGACTCCCGTCGGCGGCTACGATTTCTTGAAACCACCCTGTTTCTTTCCTCCCGGCCGGCTCAATCGCTTGACAGAGATCCCGAAATCTGTCAACATAGATCCCGTGATTCTTGCTTTCAACCGTCGTCAGTTCATAATCTGTACTGCCGCTGTGACTGCCGCAGGCCTCACGCTTGGCCTTGCGAGCGGCCAAGGGCTATGGAGCGGATGCCATCCTGCTCGTTCCCTGCCGCGTCGGGGGAATGGCGATGCCGGAGGCATGGGAATTTGACATCGCATTCGACGCAGCAGCCGGACACGTGACACGGGTTGCGGCCGGGGACAATGAGAATTATGACAATTAAACCAATCACCCGACGGCAATTCACGCAGTTGCTCCTGACCACGACCAGCGGTATCGCAATGGCGCCCGCGCTGCTTCGGGGGCAAAACCTGAGCCGGAAGTTGAATATTGCGATCATTGCGTGTGGTGGGCGCGGCGCGGGAAACATGGACTCGGTCGCGTCTGAGAACATTGTTGCCCTCTGCGACGTGAACGCAAAGAACCTGGACGCGGCTGCGGCTAAGCACCCGGGCGTCCGCAAGGTGACGGACTTTCGGAAGCTCTTCGATAAGCCTGGGGATTTCGACGCCGTAGTCGTGAGCACGTGTGAGCACACACACTCGTTTGCCACCCTCCTGGCGCTGGAACATCGCAAACATGTCTATTGCGAAAAGCCGCTTACCCATAATATCCGCGAGGCTCGGCGCATTCGTGAGGCGGCGGCCAAGGCGAAGGTGGCTACGCAAATGGGAATCCAGATCCATGCCACCGAGAATTACCGGCAAGTCGTTGAATTGGTTCAGGCCGGTGCAATTGGGCCAGTGAGCGAAGCTCACGTGTGGGTCTCCCGCGCCTGGGGTTGGCAAAGCGAACAGGACGCCAAACGCCACCAGGATATCGTTTGGGTCACCGAGCGACCGCGCGAGTCGGATCCCGTTCCCCAGGGACTCGATTGGGACTTGTGGCTGGGACCCGCACCGGAACGGCCGTTCAACTCGGTTTACTTCCCCGGGCCGAAGTGGTATCGCTGGTGGGATTTCGGCAACGGCACCATGAGTGACCTGGGCAGTCACTGGAACGACCTTCCATTCTGGGCCTTAAAATTGAAAGCCCCCCTCACTGTCCAAGCAAGCGGACCTCCGCCCCATCCTGAAATTGCTCCCGCATCAATGACTGCTGCCTATGAATACGGGGCACGGGAAAAAATGCCGCCCGTAAAGGTCTCCTGGTACCAGGGCGAGGACAAACCGCAAATCTGGAAGGAACGTGGCATCCCGCAATGGGATAGCGGCTGCCTCTTCATCGGCAGCAAGGGAATGCTCCTCGCCGACTATGGAAAGCATCTGCTTTTGCCAGAGAGAGATTTCGCGGGTTTCCAGCGCCCAGCGCCTTCGATCCGGCGTTCTCCAGGGCATCACGAGGAATGGATCGAATCCTGCAAAGGCGGCACACCTACCAGCGCCGATTTCGAATACTCCGGCTGGCTGACCGAAGCAAACCACCTCGGCAATGTCGCCTACCGGTGTGGGAAAAAGCTCATTTGGAACGTAGCGGAAATGAAGGCCACAAACGCTCCCGAGGCAGACCGTTTCATTACCCGCAGCTATCGCGAAGGCTGGAAGCTGTGACAACTGGTTCATGGAGAGAATACCCGCGAAACCGGTCCAAGCCTTTGTCACGGCGGGACATGCGATAATAGCTATTGTCGGCCATCCCTCCGGGATGAGGAGAGTCAAATCCTAACGAGGCAGGGCCTCAGACCGGCAAGGCAGAGTGGGTTCTGTTC
>JBAXTC010000188.1:0-11317 GCA_037130375.1 Verrucomicrobiota bacterium
CCTTCCGAAACCTTTCGGGGCTTCGTTTGACGCAGGAGTTGCCGTTCACCCGTTTCTGGCCATTTGCTAGCCAACCATCCATTGCCGAGAGAAGAACCGATCCTTTCCCATTTTTCTGTCTATAATGTTTCTGTCTTAATTTATTAGACAGAACAATTGAAGACGGGAATATTAGACAGAAACATTAGAGACAGAAAAATGGAAACGGCACATGGAAACGAAATCATTTGCGGATTACCGGGCGAATTCCTTTGGAAGCCCTCACGATACGTCGAATGAATACCTTCGACGCTTCTCTGAAGATACAGACCCCAAAGGGGGGATGGAGGAATCGCCCGCTGAAGTCCAAGTCCCCGCTAGACGCTCTCGCGACCATCACGCGTGTCCGCACTTTCGCCAGGTTTTGGAGTGCATCCGCCCCTGCGGCGCTCTTGAGTTGGTAGTTGCGCACCGGCACTGCCCGGAGCGTCTGAATTCTACCATTGTTAATCTGACGCTCTGAGACTACATTGGTGGCTGTGAACCGCTTGACCAAGAAGGAACAGTTGGTTCTCTGTATCGTTTTGGGCCTGCTGTTGACCGGTTGGGCTGTTAAAGCCTATCGCGCCGCGCATCCGCCAAGGCAGGCCATCGAACAGGCACAACCGTAATATGCACGAAATCAGTTTTGAAGAAGCACTCGCACGAATCCAGGGCAAGGATCCGCGCTACCACCCTGACGCCTATTTTTTTGTCCGCGAGGCGCTGGACCACACCCAAAAGACTGTCGGCAAGGATACCCGTGGCCGCATTCGCCACGTGTCCGGCCAGGAACTCCTCGGAGGCATTCGCGACTTCGCCTTGCAGCAGTTCGGACCTATGGCGAAGACGGTTCTTGATGAGTGGGGCATCCGTTGTTGCGCTGACTTCGGTGAGATCGTCTTCAACATGGTGGAGGTTGATTGGCTGGCGAAGACGGACAAGGACAGCCGCGCCGACTTTGCGACCAGTTACGACTTTGACGAGGCGTTCCGCAAGCCGTTCCTGCCGAAGAGCCGGCAGGCGAAGGCTGAAAACACCCCCGCCGAGCCGGTGGAGATCAAACATTAGAATTAGAGAGCGCTGCGTATCCACGATTTTCAGTGCCGTTACAGTGCGGGAGCATCGTGGTAGGATTTGAATATTGATGATTATGACCCACGATCAATCCAACCCGGACCCCATACCTGCGATGCCGCCCGGCGTTAAGATCACGACGCTCGATAACGGACTGACCATTATCGTGCGCGAAGATCACAGCGCGCCGGTGGTCTCGGCTCAGGCATGGTGCATGGCAGGAAGCATCCACGAGGGCAAGTGGCTCGGGGCTGGCATGTCGCACGTGCTCGAGCACATGCTTTTCAAGGGCACAACCACCCGCCCCGGCAGCCGCATCGACCAGGAAGTTCAGGAGGCGGGCGGTTACATGAACGCCTACACATCGTTCGACCGGACGGTCTTTCATATCGACGTGCCGAATACGGGCGCGAAGGTCGCCATCGACATTCTTTGCGACATCATGCAGAACGCGACCTTGCCAGCCGAGGAGATGGCAAAGGAGAAGCAGGTCATCCTTCGCGAGATGGACATGAACGTTGATGACCCTGGCCGCCGCGCGAGCCGCCGTCTGTTTGAAACTGCCTATACTAAAAGTCCCTATCGCTTCACGGTCATTGGCTACCCGGACATCTTCAATGAACTCCAATCGGAAGACATCCGCGCATACTACCGCGAGAAGTACGCTCCGAACAATATCTTCTACGTGGTGGCGGGCGATGTAAAGAATGAGCAAGTTCTCGCGCAAATCCGGGAGCTTTACGTGAAAACCAAAGCCCGGGCGATGCCGTCAGTGGTGTTGCCCGAGGAGCCGAGGCAGACCGCGCCGCGGGAGGTGATAGAAGAAGCGCCGATTGAGCTGGGTTATTTCTACGTTGTCTGGCACATCCCGGAGTTGCGGCATCCAGATGTGCCGGTCCTTGATGTTCTTGCCGCCTTGCTCGGGCATGGTCGCAGTTCACGTCTCTACCAGGCCGTGCGCGAGGAAAAGGGCTTGGTGCATTCGGTCGATGCCTGGACCTACAGTCCGGGCGAACCCGGCTTGTTCGGCCTGAGCGCGACGGTTGATGCCGACAAATTCGGCTCCGCCCGCGACGCGCTGCTGATCGAAGTTGAAAAGATGAAGGCGGCCCCCGTTTTGGCGGATGAACTGAGCAAAGCCGTCAAGCAGTTCGTCTCCGGCACACTCTCGGTGCGCAAGACAATGCAAGGCCAGGCGCAGGACCTCGGGGCCAACTGGTTGACTGCCAACGACCTGAGTTTTTCCGAGCGCTACCTGGCATCGGTCAAGCGTGTCACCCCCGCCGATCTGCAGCGCGTCGCCCGCGAATATCTCACGCCAGAAAACCGCACGCTCTATTCGCTTTTACCCGTCGGCACTGCGCCCAAGCCGGCCGCTGAAGATGAAGCATTGCAGGAACTTCCGGTTCAGAAATTTGAACTCTCCAACGGTCTGCGTTTGCTGGTCAAAGAAGACCACCGCCTGCCGTTCGTCGAGTTTCGGGCTGTCTTCAAAGGCGGTTTGCTGGCGGAGACCCCGGACAACAACGGCATCACTCAGATGACCGGCAAGATGCTGTTGAAAGGGACCACCAGGCGTTCTGCCGAAGACATCGCCAAAGAAATTGAATCCGTCGGCGGCCGCATCGACAGCTACGGCGGCAACAATAGCTTTGGCGTGAATGCCGAGGTTCTGAGCGGCGATTTCGCCATCGGCTTGGATTTGCTGTGCGACGTGTTGGTGAATCCGACCTTCCCCGCCTTTGCCCTGGAGCGCGAGCGCCAGTCGCAGTTGGCTGGCATCCGCGCCCAGAAAGATCACCTGCTCCAGAGCGCCGCCCAGGCGATGCGGCGCGCCCTATTCGGCCCCGCTGGCTACGGCCTCGACGCGCTCGGCATCGAATCCAGCGTCCAGAAAATCCAGGGCGCCGATCTGAAAGCATTCCATGAGCGGCTTGCCCGGCCGAACAATTGCGTGCTGGCCATTTATGGCGACATTGAACCGGCCACCGTCCGCAGCGCCGTCGAGAAGGCGTTCAGCAACTGGACTCCTGCCTCAAGCGCGGTCGTCCCGACGCTGGGCTCTGGATTTGCGACATTAGACTCAATCAAGCGCGTCACCGAAACCCGCGATAAAAAGCAAGCCGTCCTGATCGTCGGCTTCCGTGGGACGACGGTGCATGATGCGGACCGTTACCCGCTTGAATTGGTGCAGGAGGCTTTCAGCGATCTCGGGTCGCGCCTCTTTCTGCGCATCCGCGACGAACTGGGTTTGGCGTACTACGTCGGCGCCCAGAACTTCGTTGGTTTGGCGCCTGGCTACTTCGCCTTTTACGTCGGCACCAGCCCGGAGCAGGCCGCCCTTGTGGAAACCGAACTGCTCAACCAGGCAGAATTGCTTCGACGCGATGGTCTTACGCCAGAAGAGCTCAAACGCGCTCAGGTCAAGGTCGTTGGCCAAAGGAAGATCGCCCGCCAGGATCTGGGCGGTTTTGCCATGGCGACCGCGCTCGATGAACTTTACGGCCTTGGCTACACTCACACTGACACGGAGGACGCGCTCTACGAAGCGGTCACGTTGGAACAGGTCAAGGCCGTGACGCAGAAGTACCTCAAGCCTGACGCCTTGGTGATTGCGGTTGTCAAACCCGGCTGATGGGCGCATGGAGCGCCGCATTGATCCGGCAGCTTGTTCTGAGAGGCATTCCCGTGATTCTGTGTGCTGACGACTACGGACTGAGGGACGACATTGACGAGGCGATTCTGGACTTGTGCGCGGCTGGCAAGCTTACGGCCGTGTCCTGCATGGCGGCGTTGGAACGTTGCGAGGCCGATACCCTGCGGAGATTGCTGCGGCATGAGGCAGTGGTGGATGTTGGCCTGCATCTTTGCCTGACGGATGAAGGTCTTGCCTGGTCCACGGGCGCCCACAGCCAAACCCATGGGAACCGCGCACCATCCTATGGTGGATTGCTCAAAGCGTCGTTGACAGGTCGGGTGAGACCCGACAAATGCCGGCAGGAGATCGCCGCGCAGTATGGACTTTTCGTCAACAAGTGCGGCAGGAGTCCCGACCATATCGACGGCCACCTGCACGCGCACCAACTCCCCGGCGTGCGGCAAGGGCTGTTGGAGTTTGTGCTGAGCCTGCCCCCCGAAAGGCGGCCCTACATTCGCAACACCGCCATGCCAATGCGCAGCCTGTGGAAGGGCGGACTACCATGGGCGAAGGCGTCTTTGATCGGAGCGTTCGGGACGGTTATGAAAGAGAGGCTGCGCAAGGCCGGCGTGGGAACGAACCACGGGTTCGCCGGAGTATATGATTTCCGCAACTGGCGGTGTTATCCGGGGTATTTGCCAAGATTTACCGCATGCCTGACCAAACCCACGGGAATATTGGTCGTTCACCCCGGACGAGAGGAGGATTGGCGCAGGCAGGAATACGCCACCCTGAAGGAATTCGCTTTCACTTCCGGGAGTCTGAACCGATTCGAGGAAAGGCGGTCGCGGAATGGGCCCAATCACGGCACCGAAGGAACGGCCACGAGGGCGATGCCATTGCCGCGATAGGCGAGCCTGGGGTCATCCGGTCTTACCTGAACCTCCGAACAGAGACGGTAATCAATGCGTTGGGGCGCGCTGAATGCGAGTCCGCTCTCCTTCTCACGTATCGCAACAAAAAAAGAAAGGAAAAGCGCATCGTGACGCACCGCCTCAGGAATAGCTTGGTCGCGACGGAAAGCCGCAACATCGACCTGCACGAGGGATTTGGAGCCTGCATGGGTCTTGATGGATTGATAGATCGTCTCCAGTTTGCGAAAGCTCGGGACAAAGTCCGGCCCCTGTTCAATCTGCCTGCCCTGGAAGTGGTACATTGCCAGCATCAACCACACATTGGCGCAGCAGGTGAGAAATAAACCGAATCGGAAAGCGGGGCCGATGCGTGGAGCAGCGAGCCAGCGCAAGGCCGACGCAGCAACCAGGGGCAGCATGACCGGCAGCAGTACAATGGCATACCGGGTATGAAAGGATTTGCGGCTTGCAAGCGAAACAAGCAGGGGCACGAGGAAAAGGATGGCCAGAAAGAGGATGCCCGGCGAGCGCGCGAAAGCGCTGCGCGGGGAAGCCCAAAAACCGCGCATGGCGGTCCTGATCGCC
Organism: Verrucomicrobiota bacterium; assembly: GCA_037130375.1. Taxonomy (GTDB): domain Bacteria; phylum Verrucomicrobiota; class Verrucomicrobiia; order Limisphaerales; family UBA8199; genus JAPLUA01. Next base: position 5,233 of record JBAXTC010000188.1, read on the forward strand.
AGAAAGGCGCCGACGATTAGAAAGCCGGCGACAACCGCCGAGAGCAGGTTAACCGCCAGCAACAATTCAAACCACGCGAAACAGGCTCGCCCCAATTCGCGATAGTCGCCTGCGTTGCGGGTCCACTCCGGCGCCCAATTCACGAGGAAACTCAGCGGGGCCGACAAAGCTTTCAAAGCATTCCAGTGGGATGAGACGCCTTGACCAAACATCCCGCCCGTGTTCTGCCAACCGTTGGCCATCTCACCCCGGACATAAGGGAAATAAAGAGCCAACCCGGCCGCCACACCGCCAAGCAGCCAGGGAACATGAAGACGCGTCGGGCAGAGCAAAACGACCAGCAGAACCGCCGGGAACAACGTAAGCCCAGACATGTGAAACTGGGGCATTGCCAGAAGCAGGAAAGGCACCCAAAAGATCGAACTCGCGCGGTCGCTCCGGGTAACCTGCCAGAGGGCCAGGAAGAGAAGCGCGCTCAGGAAGGACATCACCTCTGGATTGAAAATTCCGACGGAGTAATAGACCACCCAGGGTAACGTTGCTGTAAAGAACGCGGCCCAGAGTGCGCCGGCAGACCCAATTGTCCGATGCGCCAGAACGTAGGTAAGACCGATAACCGCTGTATTAAGAAGTATGATGCCGATAGGGATTCCTTCGACCGACCCCCAGATGCGGCAGCAGATAAAACAGAACATGGTCCAGAGCGGCCCGGGGAGCTTCGAGTGTTGATTGAAGTTCGGCTGGCCGAGATACAGCGCTCGAGGGGTGCCCAACCCGTAATCTACAGAGACCGAGTAGGCTTCGATTCCGTCCCCCTGACCGAAATGACAATACGCCTGGCCCCAAATCAGTCCGGTCAGGCGGAGGCCGAAGCCCAGGAGGATAATCAACGAGAGCCACACTCCAGCGCGCCCGTTTGGACGTTCCCCCCCCTGAGGTGGACCAGTCATACCCGGGCCCGTTCAGCAGTCAGAGGATTTTGTTTGAGCCGTTTGGCGCCAGCCTTGTCTGGGCAGAATGCGGCAATCGCCTGGGCGGCTTCCCTGGCCCCGTCGATTTCCAAACGGGCAGGCAGAGGTTTGAGTTCAACCCAGCGATCCTGCCGATGCATCTCGAGGAGTTGATCCAGGACGTTCGTCTCGGTGGCGATGAATCCCAACCCGAGGTCGCGCGCGAGGCAGGCGTTGACGAATTGTTCGGCGTGGCCGACCACTGGGATTACAAAGGTTCGCTTGCGGAGGGCAAAAGCTTCCGAGAGAGCGGAATATCCGCCGTTGATGACCAAAGCATCGGCGCCAGCCAGCAGATCTACATTGTTCATCTGTCGGCCGTGGAAAGTCAGGTTGCGGCGGGCTTCACCGGACCGGCCGACAACGTCGATTTTGAAGGGGAGATCATAGCGGTCGAACGGAATCTGGGACGCATGAACCGAACCGCTCAGCATGAAAACAACCCTGTGAAGCTGGCGGGGCGAAGGGGATTCTTTGCGGCCAGTCTGAAGCGCGATTTCTTGAACCGCCCGGCGCACGATCAGGCCAATCCGCTGGAACTTGCGATGCCGCGTCGGAGTGCGCAAAGGAAACGGACTTAGCACCCGGTCGCAGAAACAGCGGTGGAACAAGTAATCGAGGTATTCAACAAACCAGAAATGGGTCCGTGTTCCATCGGCTCGCTGTCGGTTCCTGAGATATTCGCTGACGACGATTTCCGATGTATTGAGTCCGATGATGGGAATCCGGCGGCGGCGCAGGGGTGAAAGCGCGTATTCGGAGTCACTGACCGCAATATCGGGGCGGATGGTGTCCAGGAGGCTTTCCAAACGCTGCCGCTTGGCTTTGACACGGGTTGCCAAGGCACCAACGGTCTTAAGTGTGGACCAACCGCTGATGCCGGTGCCGGTGCCGGAATAGAAAAAGGACGCCATCGACGAGAGCGACGCGATGCTGTCTCTTCCTTCAAAGTAGGAGAGGCCATTGCCGGAGGTCAGCACATGGACCTCCCACCCACCCGCCGCCAAGTGCTCGATCACGGCGTGGCATCGGGTACTATTCCCCAGACCCAACCCGTTTATGAGAAAAAGGCACCTCACCCGGTAATAATTACAGGTCGAACTCTATGACTTAACATTTTGCGGACAAGCAGAATTGTTGTGTAGTCTGAGGCACAGGGACAACTTTAGCAGGTTGGCGAATAGGGTCAAGCTTCGTAATAACGCGCTTTCAGCAGTTTTTCCCTTTGGACCAGCCGTGGCCTATGCTAACGTAACCTCGACTTCGCAATTCCACCTGAACTGATAATCTGTGAAAAGCGACAATGCTTCTGGAAGGCTCACCAATTTGGTGCGCGATACTCGATCCAAGTTTGCGGTGCTGGCTGCCGTAGCGATGGTGGCAACTTCCCACACCTCCGCGATCTCTCCGCTTCCGGACAAGATTGTCCCGGTTGTCCCGGACCGACAGGACTTTCAAACCCCCGATCGGGCGCGCTTGACCGGCTGGGTCGGGGCGCGCATCGAGGCGAATGAGACCAACCGGATGGTGAAGCTTGACCCGACGCGTCTGCTCGAGGGCTATCGCAAACGCCCGGGCCGGCAGTCCTGGGATGGCGAGCACGTGGGCAAATGGCTGCATGCGGCCACATTGGCCTGGGTCAACACCGGCGACCCAGCCCTCCGCCAGAAGCTGGATTACGTGGCCGCCGAGCTGGTCAAATGCCAGCTCGACGACGGCTATCTGGGGACTTACCTGAACACGGATCGCTGGGTCGAATGGGACGTGTGGGCGCACAAATATAATCTCATCGGCCTCCTCACCTACATGCGTTACACGGGCAACATTGAGCCGCTGCCGGCTTGCCGACGGATGGCGGATTTGCTTTGCAACACGTTTGGTGATGAACCCGGCAAGCGCGACATCATCAAGGCCGGTCATCACATGGGCATGGCCCCCACCAGCGTGCTGGAACCGATGGTGCTGCTTTACCGTCTGACCGGTGAGCCGCGTTACCTGGACTTCTGCAAATACATCCTCCGCGCCTGGGAGCAGCCCAACGGTCCAAAGATCATTTCCACGTTGTTGACCGCCAAACGCGTGGACAAGGTGGGCAACGCCAAGGCATACGAGATGCTTTCATGCCTCAACGGCGCCTTGGAATTCTACCGAACGACCGGCGACCGCAAAATACTTGGGGCATGTCTTAATGCGTGGCAGGACATCGTTCAGAACCGCCTTTACCTCACCGGCGCCTCCAGCTATGGCGAGTTGTTCCACGACGACTTCGATTTTCCCAATGTGGCCAATGTTGGCGAAACCTGCGTGACGGTCACATGGCTCCAGTTCAACGCCCAGTTGCTGCGATTGACCGGCGAAGCCCGGTTTGCCGACCAACTCGAACGGGTGGTCCTGAATCAGTTATTGGGCGCCCAGTATTGCGACGGTTCGGCGTGGGGGTATTACGTGCAGATGGAAGGCAAGAAGCCCTACAGCAGCACTCTCGACGGCCATTGCTGCCTCTCCAGCGGCCCCCGCGGCGTCGCTCTCATCCCCACCTTCGCCACCAGCACCGATGCCGATGGCGTCGTCATCAACTTCTACGATGCCGGCTCGACCAAGCTGAATCTCCGCGACGGCACACCCGTCACCCTGACGACCATAACACACTATCCCGGTGATGAGCATATCGGGATTACCGTAGATCTCGCTGAAACAAACGCATTCGCCATCAAGATTCGGATTCCGGCGTGGTGCCCAAGCGCGTCGGTGCGGGTCAACGGAAAACCGGTGAAGCAGGCTCCCGCAGCGGACGGCTATGTCGCCATCACTCGACCATGGAGCTCGGGCGATCGCATCGAACTTCAATTCAAGCTGGAACCGCGCGTGGTGGTCGGCGATCACAAGAACCAGGGCAAAGTCGCAGTTCTCTACGGGCCTTTGGTACTGGCGGCTGACGAGGCGCTGTTGGGAGTGGAAAGCCGGAATCTCAACGCAGTTTCCGTTGCGGGCGCAGACATTGCCGCGCTGGGCGTCACGCCGGAACCGGCTCCCGACTCAGTCAAATCCTGGCCCGGCGCTCAAGTCTTTCGCGTCAATGCCAAGGCTCGAAAACCGGTTGGGAACCTTAAGGCTGGCGCTCCCCTCCAAGTCCGGCTGATTCCGTTCGCCGACGCCGGCCGAACTGGCAGCCCATACAAGGTGTGGCTGCCGCTGGGGCTCGCCTCGTCCAGCGAGAATCTCTTGCTGGAGGCCCATGAAAGTCGATCCCGAATTGGGAACGTTGACGGCTCCATTGTGGATGACAACATCGAGAGCTTCGCGGTCACTTTTAACGAAAAACGAGCCGCCGAAGATTGGTTTGCCGTCACGCTGGATGAGCCGGTGACCGTCACGCGCGTCGTGTTCGCTCACGGACAAACCTTCCACGACGGCGGCTGGTTTGACACCGGGGCCGGCAAACCCCGTATAGAAGTCAAAACCACTGCTGATGGCAAGTGGGAGACCGTCGGGGAGCTTAAAGATTATCCCGCTGCGACCGCCACCGACCCCGCCGGTCTCAAGGGCGGCGAGTATTTCACTTGCCGGCTGGCCAGCCCAACAAAAGTGGTAGCCGTCCGCGTGGTCGGCAAACCCGCCTCGGGCGATAAGCCCGAACAGGACTTTTCGTCGTGCGCCGAGCTGCAGGCTTTCGGCCTGCCACACTGATAAATTTCACGAGTTCAAAGTTCAAAGTTCAAGGCACTGTTTATGAAATCGACGTTACCAAAACTGCTTGCTGCAATTCTGCTTTGTTGTTGGGTCTTCACCGAACCCGGTTCGGCTGCCGACGCGCCGAAAGATGGCTCATGGGAGTCGCTGTTCAACGGCAAGGATCTGAGCGGGTGGGTGCCAATGCAGCAGGTCACCTTCGTCGTCACCAATGACAATCTCCGCCTCGTAACCGGCATGGGCTGGCTGCGCACCGAGAAACAATACGCGGACTTCGTGCTCGAAGCCGAGTGGCGCGCGCTGGGACCGGAATACGATAGCGGCTTTTTCATCCGGGCCGGGCTGGACGGCAAGCCCTGGCCCACAGACGGCTGGCAGGTCAACCTCAATCGCGGCGCTCTCGGCGGCCTGGTCAAAGGCTACAAGACGGTCGTGCCTGCCGAGACGCCACCAATGCCGCTGAACAAATGGGTCAAGTTCCGTATCGAAGTCCGTGGCAAGAAGATTACCCTGGATGTGGATGGCGAACGGTCCTGGGAATTCAACGAACTTGACGTCGAGCGTGGCTACATCGGTATCCAGGCCGAAAACAAAGCCTTCGATTTCCGCAACATTCGCGTCCAGGTGCTTCCGAGCGGCGACAAGGCCAGCCAAAAGCCATGAAATGAAAGCGCCAACCCGGACTCTACGACCCAATGCCACTAGGCATCCTGGTGGTGACCGAGCAGCACACGGCAACCCAAGCGCGGCGCTATCGCTACATCGAGCAGCAACCTGTCACTCAAGGAAGAATAGGGAGATAATGATGCCCCGCCTTTTCATCCACAAATTCGGATCGGGCAACGTGGCCAGCGTGCGGCTGAGGCTGCCGCTACCTGGGCATCCCGTTCATTACCTAGTGCGGGATTGGACATTGCCCTGAAAATGACGAATTTTCGCCGCGGGTGGTGCCGACTTGTCGGCATGGTGATTCTTGTCCGCTTCCCACGCCGGCGCGCGCACGGTTGCGGACAAAAATGTCCGCGCTCCGCCGATAGTCTCGACCGGTGCGTGGGCTTCTCTTTTTCCAAACGCACACTCGGCCAGTCTCGCACCCGCTGCGCAAGCAGGCGTCGCTCGCTCCACTCGCTCCGCCACGACTGCTTTGCTCTCGCTCTTCAGCTCACTGACCTGGGGGCAAGACTGGGCGGAACCCGACGAAGTCGCCGCTGAGCGACGGGTCAACGTCGCCGCGATCCGCCGCCCGGCAGTAGTTCGCCCTGCCGTCCCAACTGCCGCCCCGAAGCAAACGGTTCGAGCCTGATGTGTATGCGGGACCACGTGGGTCGGGCTGCGAGCCACTCGAATACCCCCCATACCAATCCCAACACCACTCCCACACATTC
>JBAXTC010000189.1:0-11168 GCA_037130375.1 Verrucomicrobiota bacterium
GGAGTGGCAGAAGTCCCGAAGGGACGGTTGAAACGTTGTGCGGTCCGTCAGCCGTCCCTCCGGGACTTATCGTGCTGCGGGCGCTGGTTCCCAACGTTGAAACGTTGGGCTATTGTCGCATGTCCCTCCGGGACAAGGACTAGTCCCTCCGGGACAGGGATCGTGCGCCCAGGTTCCATAGGGACAATCGAGACGATTCTGCGGGACGTAACGAGCCGTTTTGCTCTCGTTGTCGGCGGACTTTTGACGCTCGTGCTGTCGGCGTGCGCGGCGTCAGCGCAGAGCGCGACGTTCGACTTCGATACGGGCGTTCCCGCGCTGAGCATTTACCAGGGTTTGCCCGTGGACCAGACGGTCGGCGGGGCGACGGCGCATTTTCGGGCGTCGTCCGGGGCGTATTCGGTGCAGACGGCCTCGAGCTTGGGCGGGTTGAGGTTGTCCATGTTTTCGGCCCACTTTCAGGCTCCCGGCAACAACAGCGGCAGCGTCCTGGAAATCCAATTCAGCGAATGGGTGACCAACATTACGTTTGCCTTTGCCACCATCCAGGTGCAGCCCATCGAGAACGAAACGCCTATTCGCCTGACCGCATACACGAACTCGGCGGCCACGCCTGCGGTGGTGGTGACGAACGCGACGGGGGTTTACGGCGGACCGACGGGCAACGATTCGTGGCCGATGGGGACATTGACGTTTCGCTCGCGCGTGCCCTTCAACCTGGTCCGTATCAGCGTGCCGATCATTGTGCCGCCGCCCGCCACGGGACAGGCTTACGATTTTTGTCTGGACAATATTACGGTGCAACTCGCCGGGGGGCCATCCTGCATGATCACGGCCAGCGCGTCGTCCGGCGACGGCGGCGTCACTACCGGTGGCGGCGGTTATTCCGTCGGCTTGACGGCGTCGCTGACGGCGCAGGCCAACCTGGGTTATGTGTTTGTGAACTGGACGGAGGGCGGCGCGGTAGTCAGCAGCTCGGCCAGCTTCAGCTTTGTGGCCAGCGGAGATCGGACGTTGGTGGCCAACTTCGCGCCGATTTACACCATTACCACCAGTTCCTCGCCGGCGGTCAGCGGCACGACCAGCGGCGGAGGCAGCTATCCTGGCGGCTCAAGCGTGACCGTCGGGGCGACGGCCAATACCGGCTATGGGTTCGTGAACTGGACTCAAGACGGCAGCGCGGTTACCAATGCGGCCAGTTACACTTTCGCCGCCGCGGGCGACCGGTCGCTGGTGGCCAACTTCAGTCCGCGGTTGAGCATCGGCATTTCCGGGCCTGACACGCTGGTCCTCGCCTGGCGCGCGTCAGCGAACGGCTATGTGTTGCAGCAAAAGGGCGCGCTGGACGCGGGCGTGTGGGGCGGGGTGACGAACCCAATCACAGTCGTTGGCCTTCAGAAACAGGTGTTGATTTCACCCTTGGCCGGGCCGGCTTTTTATCGTCTGTTCCATCCGTAATCACGCCCCCCCAGCGAGCGGCGTATCCGCTTATCGCTTACGAACAACATGTTCACCATTCATCGGAGTGAAACCAACCGCTTCTGTCTGGTTGCCGCCAGTCTTTTGGCGCTGGTGCTGCCGTCGCGCGTAGGGTCGGCTCAGAGCGCCACGTTCGACTTCGATACCGGCGTCCCTGCGCTCAGCACCTACCAGGGTTTGCCTGTGGACCAGACGGTCGGCGGGGCGACAGCGCATTTCCGGGCGGCGTCCGGGGCGTTCTCGGTGCAGACGGCCGTGAGCTTGGGGCGGCTGAGGCTCTCCATGTTCTCCGGCCAGTTCCTGGCTCCCGCCAACAATGTCGGGAGCGTCCTGGAAATCCAGTTCAGCGAGTGGGTGACCAACATTACGTTTGCCTTTGCCACCATCCAGGTTCGGTCCATCGAGGAGGAAACGCCCATCCGTTTGACCGCCTATACGAACTCGGCGGCAACGCCCGCGGTCGGGATGACCAACGCAACCGGGGTTTACGGTGGACCGACGGGCAACGATACATTTCCTATGGGCACGCTGTCGTTTCAATCGAGCGTGCCGTTCAACCTCGTCCGCATCAGCGTGCCGATTATTGTGCCGACGCCCACCACGGGTCAGGCCAGGGATTTTTGCCTGGACAACCTTACCGTGCAACTCGCCGGCGGCCCCGCCTGCGCGATCACAGCCAACTTGTCGCCGACCGACGCCGGGCTCATTATCGGTGGTGGCGGTTATGCCGTCGGCTTGACGGCGATGCTGATAGCGGTGGCCAACTATGGGTTTACGTTTGTGAACTGGACGGAGGGCGGCACGGTGGTGAGCAGTTCGCCCAGCTTCAGCTTTGTGGCCGGCGCGGATCGGACGCTGGTGGCTAACTTCATCACGTCTTATTCCATTACCACCAGTTCCTCGCCGGAGGTCGGCGGCACGACCAGCGGCGATGGCAACTATCTCGGCGGATCGAGCGTGACTGTGGGGGCAATTGCTAACGCCGGCTATGCCTTCGTGAACTGGACCCAGGACGGCTTCGAAGTTGCCACCCCCCCCAGTTACACCTTCGTCGCCGCAGGCAACCGGGCGTTGGTGGCCCACTTCCTGCCGCGGTTGAGCATTGCTCGATCGGGGCCTCACGCGTTCGTCATCTCGTGGCCGGCGTCTGCGACAGACTATGTGCCGGAGCAAAACACATCGCTGGACCCGGGCACATGGGTGGAAGTCACCGGCCCGGTTCAAGTCGTTGGTGACCAGAAACAGATGGTGACTTCACCGTTGGCCGGGCCGGTTTTCTACCGGCTCTACATCCCGCAATGACTCCATTCGTAGCCGCCGACGGCAGTCGGCGCTAACTGCAAGCGGGAGCAAGTGCGCCAAGAAAACGTAGCCGCCGACGGCAGTCGGCGCTAACCTCTGCAGACGCGGAAAAGTGCGCCGACTGCCGTCGGCGGCTACAAATATGAATATGAAAAAGAGCGACTCCGATCGAGGTATCCGCCCGGCGTTCCTTGGGCTGATGGCCGTCGCCCTGGCCTTGATCTGCGTTCCGGTGTGGCTGCTGACTCGGCGGCCGCCGCCCCCCAGCCCGGTTGAAGAGCCGCCGCCGGTGGTGGAAACGCCTGCGCCCGCGGAACCCGCCGTTGCAGCCGCCCCGGCCCCGCCGCCAGCGCAGGCGCGGCCCAATACGCTGGAGGGACAGTGGGGCATCCAGGTTTCCAGCGTTGGGCTGGTCATGTCCGGGGGGGCGGTCGAGTTCCGCTACCTGGTTGTGGATGCGGAGAGGGCCCTTTTGCTGGCCCAGGGCATGGCCTCGGCCTACCTCATTGACCAGGCCACAGGGACGAAGCTCTCGCTGACCCCGCCGACGCCCAAGGGGCCTTCCGCAGCGCATTCCCGCGCGCGAATGGCGCGGCAAGGGGGGGGCTTCCCCCCGTCACCAAACCGGCTATCCATCGGGAGGGTCAATTCGCTTCTGCTTCCCAACCCGGGCGGAATCTTGAAGAGCGGGAGCGTCGTTACTGTGGTTGTGGGCGGCATCCAGGCGCAGAATGTTCCGGTGCAGTAGTCCGGTTGGGGTGGGGTTGGGTAACCACGGATTACACGCGGATTACACGGATTATACGGCAGGTCGGAGACCTGCTCCACGCCCCGTCACAATTGCATGGTTTGGCCAGGGGGCAGAGTGGTCTCAGGTGGCAGCCAGTCTCCGGCACTGCTGGTCCATAATGCGCAACGATTCTTCTATAATGTCGTCCTTGACGTCCAGGACGGGGCGCAAACGGATCGAGCAATCGCCGCAGCGCACGACCAGGAGGCCCAGCTCATAGGCACCTTTCCAAAACGCATCGCGCGCCGCGGTGTTCGGCAAATCAAACGCCAGCATCAAGCCGCGCCCCCGCACGGCTGACACCGCTGGATGCTTGCGCGAGAGCGCCTGGAGTTCGGTCAAAAAGCATTCACCCTTAACGCGCGCGTTGTGGACCAGCTTTTCCTCTTCGATGATGCGCAGATAGTGGGTCGAGCGCACGTAATCGGTGAAGTTGCCGCCCCAGGTCGAGTTGATGCGGCTGGGCAGGCGGAAACAGTTGTCTTTGACCTCATCGACGCGCGGCCCGGCCATGACGCCGCATACCTGGACCTTCTTGCCGAAAACGAGCAGGTCGGGCGCGACACCGAAATGCTGGGAACACCAGGTCTTGCCGGTAATACCCATGCCGCATTGGACTTCATCGAAGATCAGCAGCACATCGCTTTCGTCGCAAATCCGGCGAAGCGTTTGCAGAAACTCGCCCCGAAAATGATTGTCGCCGCCTTCGCCCTGAATTGGTTCGATGATAATCGCTGCGATATCCGCGCCTTTTTGCGCGAGCAGATCGCGAATTTGCTTCTCGGCCAGGGTTTCCTTCTCGATGGCGGACCGGATGCGTTCGGTCGGAGGCAGCGCGAAGTCCAGGCTTGGAGAACTGATTCGCGGCCACGGGAACTTCGCGAAGTAAGCGATCTTGCGCGTGTCGGTATTTGTCAGGCTCATCGTGTAGCCGCTGCGACCGTGGAACGCGCGCTCGAAATGGATGATCTCCGTGCCGCGTTCGCCGCGGCCGGCGGCCAGATTCTTGCGGACTTTCCAATCCATCGCGGTCTTGAGCGCGTTCTCGACCGCGAGCGCGCCGCCTTCGATGAAGAAGTATCGTTCGAGCGGCGGGAAACCCGCCACCCGCGCAAAGGTGTTGATGAAGGTGGCGTATTGGACGGTGTAAACATCCGCGCACGCGACTTTGACTTTTGCGGCCGCGAGCAGGTCGGCTTTGACTTCCGGCCGGTCGAAGCAGGGATGGTTGAAGCCGATGGGCTGCGAGGCGTAAAAGCTGTAAAGGTCGATCAGTTCGCGCCCGGCGGCGGCATCGAAGAACCGTGAGCCCCGGCTTCGTTGGAGGTCAAAGATCATTTTGAACCCATCCACCAGGATGTGTTTCTCAAGCTCGCCAATGACCTGCCGGGGAGACATTGAGCCGCGGACTTGCTTGCCTGGGGCCTTCTTGCGGGCGATTGTGCCGGGTCGAACGATCGGTTGCATAAGCAGGCTCGGCATCTGCCGAACCTAACGCTCACTCAATATAGCGGCCAGGGTGGATTGCTTCAAGATAAATAGGGCCAAGCCGATGGGCCGTGAATATCTCTTTTGTCTTTTCACGTGTGGTTGTCTATAGTCGCGCCCGATCGGTTGGACAAATGCAACTACTATCTATGAAACTTGAACTCTGTTTGGCGGCAGGTTTGGCGTTTTGCTCGGCGGCGTTGGCTGCGGACTTGCGCATCGGCATTATAGGCTGCGACACCTCGCACGTCACCGCGTTTACGGAGGCGCTCAACAACCCGCAAGCCAAGGACCACGTCCCTGGCGGCAAAGTGGTGGCCGCCTACCGGGGCGGAAGCGCCGACATCCCATCCAGCGAGTCGCGGGTGGCGGGCTACTCGAAGACGCTGGAAGAAAAGTATGGCGTGAAGATTTACGATAGCATCGAAGACCTGTGCAAGAATGTGGACGTCGTGCTGCTCGAGAGTGTCGATGGCCGGCCACATCTTGAGCAAGTGAAACCGGTCCTGCAGGCGGGGAAACCGGTTTTCATCGACAAACCGATGGCCGGCTCGCTCCGTGACGCCATCGAAATTTTCCGCCTCGCCAAAGCCGCGAATGTCCCCATCTTCAGTTCCTCCGCCCTGCGTTTCTCAAAGGACAACCAGGCGGCGCGCAACGGCGCGCTCGGCAAGGTCACCTACGTCGAAACTTACGGCCCCTGCGAGATTGAGCCGCATCATCCCGACCTCTTCTGGTATGGGGTACACGGAGTCGAATCCCTCTTCACCGTGATGGGCACGGGCTGCGAAACTGTCCAGCGTGGGACCACTACGAACGGCACAATCGAAGTCATTGGCGCTTGGAGCGGCGGGCGCAAAGGCATTTACCGCGAGGACAAGAAAGGCTTTCATGGCATGGCCAAAGGCGAAAACGGCGAAGTCCCGGCCGGCACCTTCGATGGCTACGCGCCGCTGGTCGCCGCAATCATGCAGTTTTTCCAGACCGGTGTCGCGCCGGTAAAGCCGCAAGAGACGATTGAAATGTTTGCCTTTATGGAAGGCGCCGACCTGAGCAAGAAACAAGGCGGGGGCGTTGTCAAACTCAGCGATGTAATCAAGAAAGCCGGTGGGAAGCCTTGAATCGTGCCGGGAGCGGTGTCGATGGACTGGTCTCGGAAGAAAGATGCATTTGGCGCGATTTTGGGTTGCTTGGCCATTGCGGATTGAATAATTTCTGACGTTCTGACTCTTTAGATAAAGTTGTATATGGAAAAGACCGCCGAACTCATACTGGACGGAAAGACATGCAAGCTTCCCATTGTCGAAGGCAGTGAAAAGGAACGCGCGATTGACATCTCCGCGCTGCGCAACGACACGGGTTTGATCACGCTGGACGACGGCTACGGGAACACCGGTTCCTGTGAAAGCCGAATCACGTTTATTGACGGAGAGCAGGGGATTCTGCGCTATCGCGGCATCCCGATCGAGGAGCTGGCAGCGAAATCCACCTTCATCGAGGTCGCCCATCTGATCATCATGGGCAAGCTGCCCAATAGCGCGGAGCTGCAGCGGTTCTCGGAGCTGCTGACAGACAATGAGCTGTTGAACGAAGCCATGAGGTACCACTTTGAAGGCTTTCCGCCCCATGCCCATCCGATGGCGATTCTGTCTTCGATGATCAATGCTGCAAGCTGCTTCTACCCTGAATTGCTGACCGACCAGATGCGCGAGCGGTTTGACGTGCAGGCGGCGCGGCTCCTTTCGCAGGTGCGGACCATTGCCGCGTTTGCCTATCGCAAGTCCAACGGGCTGCCGGCGATTTACCCGAAGCCGGAATTAAAATACACCGCGAACTTCCTCCACATGATGTTCTCGCTGCCCAATAGGGATTATGAATTGAAGGCTGAGGCGGTCAAAGCGCTGGACCTGATCTTCCTGCTGCACGCCGACCACGAGCAAAACTGTTCGACGGCGACCGTGCGCATGGTGGCATCGAGCCGGGCGAACCTGTTTGCGAGCGCAGCGGCCGGAGTTTGCGCGCTGTGGGGTCCGTTGCACGGTGGCGCCAACCAGGCGGTGCTCGAAATGCTCGAAGCGATTCACAAAGCGGGTGATGACGGATCGAGGTTCATCGCCGCCGCCAAGGACAAGAACAGCGGCAAGCGGCTGATGGGCTTTGGGCACCGGGTCTATAAGCATTACGATCCGCGCGCCAAGATTATCAAGAAAGCCTGCGACGATGTCCTGGCCAAGCTCCATATCAGCGATCCGTTGCTGGACATTGCCAAACACCTCGAGGAGGCTGCGCTGCGCGATTCTTACTTCGTCGAGCGCAAGCTCTATCCGAACGTGGACTTCTACAGCGGCATCATCATGCGCGCCATCGGCATTCCGGTGGAGATGTTTACGGTCATGTTTGCCATCGGCCGCATGCCGGGGTGGATCGCGAATTACAAAGAGGTCATGGAAGCGCCGACGCGCATCTATCGGCCGCGCCAGATTTACACCGGGCCGACCCAGCACTCCTACATCCCCATCAATGAGCGGGAATGACGCGGTGAAAATTGCTGGATGGTTGGAACGTTAAATCGGCGAGACGAGTTGCATGAGTTGTATTCGAGACGAAAGTTGCAGCGCAGATTTGCAGCCCGCCCTCTAACTTTAGCCGCCCCATGAATATCCACGAATACCAGGCCAAACAGTTGCTGGCACAATACGGCGTCGCCATACCTCTAACGGAAGTTTGCGATACGCCGGACGCGGCGATGAAGGTGGCGGAACAGCTCCTTGCCAAAGGCGCTGACCTCATTGCCGTCAAATCGCAAATCCATGCCGGCGGCCGGGGCAAAGGCACGTTCAAGAGCGGTTTTCAAGGCGGCGTCAAGCTCTGCAAGACCGCTGCGGATGTTTACGAAAAAGCCAAAGCCATGCTCGGCAATGTGCTGGTGACCAAGCAAACCGGGCCCGAGGGCCGGCTTGTGAGCAAGCTGATCATCGCCGCCGCGCCGAACATCGAGAAAGAGCTCTACCTGGCGGTGCTGCTCGATCGGGCATCATCGCGCCCGGTGGTGATGGCCAGCACAGAGGGCGGCATGGACATCGAGGAAGTCGCGGCCAAAACGCCGGAGAAGATCATCAAGGAAACCATCGACCCGGCGGTCGGCATGATGCCGTATCAGGCGCGGAAAGTCGCTGTCGCGCTCGGGTTGAAGGGGGATTTGATCGGTCAAGGGGCGAAGTTTCTGCTCGGAGTCTATAAGACATGGTGGGAGAGCGACGCCTCGCTCGTGGAAATCAATCCCCTGTGCATCGTGCGCACGCGCGATGGCAAAGAATCGCTGCTCGCCGTCGATGCCAAGTTTTCCGTCGATGACAATGCCCTTTACCGCCATCCGAATATTCAGGCAATGCGGGATTTGGCCGAGGAAGCACCACTGGAAACCGAGGCCAGCAAATTCAACCTGAATTATATCAAGCTGGATGGCAGCATCGCCTGCATGGTCAATGGCGCCGGTTTGGCGATGGCCACGATGGACATTATCCAGCATTTCGGCGGACGCCCCGCCAACTTCCTGGATGTCGGCGGCGGCGCCAGCCAGGAACAGGTGGCGGCCGCGTTTAAGATTATTCTGCAGGACCCGAACGTGCAGGGGATTCTGGTCAATATTTTCGGCGGTATCATGGATTGCAATGTCATCGCCACCGGCATCGTCGCCGCTGTGAAGGAAACTGGCCTGAAACTTCCGCTCGTGGTCCGGCTCGAAGGTAACAATGTCGAGGCCGGCAGAAAGACCCTCACCGAATCGCGTCTCACGATCATCCCTGGGGGTTCCATGGCCGATGCCGCGGAGAAGGTTGTGCAGGCGGTTTTGTCGATGTAGGCTGTGTCTATGGTTGACGAAGCGCTCATCGAACAACTGAACCGGGGCTACGTTTGCCCCGCTGATGCCGGCCCGGCATGGCGAGCGGCATGTGAATATGGTTTCGACATGTCGCTGGTCGAAGATGCCCTTCTTATGGCGCCGGAACAAAGAATTGAGGAGCACCAACGCGCTTTAAACCTATTGCTTGAGATCGAAGCCGCACGGGAATCGAATGATCAAGACCGTTCAGGATGACCAAGCCCTGCTGTCGCGGCTCCAGGCTCAGCAGGTGGAGTTCGTCATTAACTGCAACTAGCTTATCCTTTTCATGTCCATCCTTGTCACCCCTCAAACTCGCGTTTTGGTCCAGGGCATCACCGGCAGCTTTGGCGGTCGTCATGCCCAGCTCAGTCTTGCTTACGGCACGCAAATCGTCGCCGGGGTGACGCCCGGCAAAGGCGGCCAATGTTTTGAAAATCACGTCCCTATCTTCGACACCGTGGCCGAGGCCATGAAGCAGACTGGGGCGGTGGCTTCGGCCATCTTCGTCCCGCCCGCGTTTGCAGCGGACGCGATTCTTGAGGGTGTGGATGCGGGGTTGGACCTCGTTGTTTGCATCACGGAAGGCATTCCAGTCAACGACATGGTCAAAGTAAAACGTGCGATGGAAGGTAAGCAAACGCGGCTTATCGGGCCGAATTGCCCCGGCATCGTCACGCCCGGCGCCGGCGCCGACTCGCATGGCGGCTGCCGCATCGGGATTGCGCCCGGATACATCCATAAACTCGGCCATATCGGCGTGGTTTCCCGCAGCGGGACCTTGACCTACGAGGCGGTCTGGCAGCTCACCTGCCGTGGTGTTGGCCAATCCACCTGTGTCGGCATCGGTGGCGACCCGGTCAACGGCACGTCGCACCTCGATGTCATCAAACTTTTCGATGCCGACCCGGAGACGCACGGCATCATCATGATCGGCGAGATTGGCGGGTCAGCCGAAGAAGAAGCCGCGGAGTGGATCAAAGCGAACTGCAAGAAGCCGGTCGCTGGTTTCATTGCGGGCGCGACGGCGCCACCGGGCCGGCGCATGGGCCACGCCGGGGCAATTGTGAGCGGCGGGAAAGGAACGGCGGCGGCAAAGATCGCTGCATTCAAAGCCGCCGGCATTGGAGTTGCCGCCACCCCATCGGAGATGGCAGAGACTTTGTTGAAGATGATGTGATACGGGGCGCGTGTTGCGGGTTGCGCAACCGCCGGGGAACACTCATGGTTTGTCTCGCGCAACTCGTGCCACGTTCGCATGGGCCTGATTGATTTCATTTTAAACCTTGCGGGAACCCTCCTCTGGTTGAGCTGGCGGTCCGTCCGGTTCGATCCGCTGGTCAAGACCTCACCCGCGGCGCTGGTCGGCACTTTGAGGCGCGCCGACTCGCATCAATTGAGACGCTCGCATTTCCTGACCGTTCTTGGCGCCCTCCTACTCCTGCGCGCGTTGATCTATTGGCAAATCGGTTCGGCGGTGGATTGGACCCCGAATCTCTATTTGGGGTCGATCGATCGCGCTATTCCGTTCCGCAGCGATAGTTGGTGGTGCATGGTGCTTTTTTCAGGACTGAGCTTCGTTGTCACGCTGGGCCTGTTTTATCTCTGGTTGCTCTTGCTTTCGCTGGTCAATAGCCGTCCGATCGAGCCGGATCCAGTGCAAAGGCTCGTGCGGCTGCAGCTTGGCCGGGTTGACCGCTGGCCCTGGCCGGTGAAATCGCTCCTGCCGCTGCTCGTTACTGTGTCGCTTTGGTACCTCCTGAGTCTGTTGCTTTCCCGGTTGAGCATTATGCCGCCTGCCATCTCGAAGACCTACCGCCTGGAACAGGCTATCGTGATCGGTCTGGGCTCGTATCTGAGTTGGAAATACTTGATCGGCGGCTTGCTCGCGTTGCATCTCGTGAACAGCTACGTGTACCTCGGCAATCAGCCGTTTTGGAGCTTCGTCGCTCTAACCGGGCGCAACCTGCTGATTCCCTTGGGCCGGGCACATTTGCGGCTCGGGAAAGTTGATTTCGCTCCGCTGGCCGGCATCGCCCTGGTTTTCCTGGCCGCAGAACTTGCGGAGCACGGCTTGAGCTGGCTCTATGCGCATCTGCCCGTGTAGTCCGGCATCGAGGTAAAATAGTGGTTGCATCGGGCCGGAGAGCGGGTAGCATCCGGAAAAATAGAATAGACAACTCGCCAATTTCAAAACCAGTTAAATCCTCAGTTGAACCTGTTTCA
>JBAXTC010000019.1:0-25840 GCA_037130375.1 Verrucomicrobiota bacterium
GAAGTGTAAGTACCGATGCAAGCAATTGCCCAACACACTCCCGGCGGCTGTTTTCCTTGGCTTTGCCCCTCATGGCACCCGCACGCCGATGCGATGGAAGCGTGGCGTGCCGTTGGGCGATGGGTCCGTGAGCACATCGAGGCCGCCGCTGCCGGGAATGTCGGTCTGAGACGGGATGTTGGTCCACGCGCCGGAGGTCAGGCTGGTCGCATCTGAGTGGGGCAGAGGCAGCACCTTCACCGTGCGGCTGCCGGGCCTGTCACATTCACCAAAACCTTGAGGGCAGCGATGATCATCTGCGCCGCATGGGTCAGGATCCAAGCTATGGCTGCCCCCTTTAGGGAGGACGGCGACTAGCTTTGACACCAAATCTGCCGAGGCGGTTTTGCCTGTGGCTCAGGCGTCTCGCTTGATCCGCGCGACATAGGCCCCATCCGCGCCGTCCACAAACGGCAGCAATTCGCGCTCGCGCTCCAGTTTGAAATCGGTGTGGTCTCCAAGAAACTCTTTCACTACTTCGCTGTTTTCTTCCGGCTCCAGGCTGCATGTGCTGTAAACCAGGGTGCCGCCCCGTTTTAAGTGGGAGGCGCCCTGGCGTAGCAACTGCAATTGCATCGTCCGCAGGCGTGCGATATCCTCGGCGCGCAGCCGCCAGCGCAAATCGATTCGCCGGCGTATCACCCCCGTATTCGAGCATGGAGCATCGATCAAAACCCGGTCGCAGAGGGTTGGTGGCAAAGGGTTGAGGGTTGAGGGTAAGACAGTTTGGACACAAGTGACCCCAAGCCGGGCGCAGTTCTCCTCGATGAACCGCAGGCGGTCGGACGTCAGGTCATGCGCGATAAGCCGCCCCTCGTTGCGCATGAGTTGTGCGATGAGGGTCAACTTGCCGCCGGGCGCGGCGCAGAGGTCGAGGACAGCCTCGCCCGGCTGCGGATCGAGTTCCCGCACGGCCAGCAGCGTGCCAGGGTCCTGCACGTAGAAGAAACCCTGCTGGAAACTGGGCATTCGGGCCAGTGGCGGATGCGATTTCAACTCGAAAACCAGGTTTTCCTCCATCCAATCATGGCGGACAAAATTATATTCCACATTTTCCTTCCTCCACTCGGGCAGCAGTTTGCCGGCGTCGGTCTTGAGGAGGTTGATGCGGGCGAAGGTTTTCGGAGGCGTATTGTTCCAAGCCATCAACTCGGCTGCCTGACCCGGGGCCCAGCGTTTTTGCCAGCGCGCCACCAGCCATTCGGGATGCGAGTAGCCGAGATGCGGTTGATTGATTTTTAGGTCGGCCAGCAGAGCCTGCGTGGTCTCGGACTCGCGCAGGTAGCCGCGAAGGACGGCGTTGACAAAGCCCGCTTGCGCGCCAAATCCACTTTGTTTGGCCAGTTCGACCGTCTCATGAACGGCCGCATGGTTCGGGATACGATCGAGCCAGAAAATCTGGTAAAGGCCGAGCCGCAACAGGTTTTGCAGCATCGGCTTCTGGGGCCGGCTTCCCGTCTTCCGGCCAACGAGCCAATCAAGGGTCGCCTGCCATCGGACGATTCCATAGACCAGTTCCTGGCATAAATGCCGGTCGCTGGCCGAAAGCCGGGTTTCAACCAGTGCGGTTTCCAGCAGTTTCTCTATATAATCGCCACCTTCGCGCCGCCGCAGGATGCCGATTACAATTTCTCTTGGTTTTTTGTCGCTCACGGCCTTTAATAAACGGGTTCGGCTCGGGGGATGCGAGCGTTAAGATACATTATGAGAGAAGAATTTGAGAAATTGGCGGCGGCGGGCAAACTGGAGCGGCATTGCATCGAGTCATTGGTGGTGCTGACTGACAGCGGTTTTTGCATGCACCGAAGCTGGGGCTTTGGACGCATCAAAACGATCGATACCGTATTTGCCCGCTTTACCATCGACTTTGACAACAAGGCGGGGCACACGATGGATTTGGCCTTTGCCGCAGAATCGCTCAAACCGATTGCCAAAAGCCATATCCTTGCGCGCAAGGCTTCCGATCTCGAAGGCTTGCGCGAGATGACAGCGGCCCACCATCTGGAACTCGTTAAACTCGTCCTGGGCAGTTACGACGGCAAAGCGACCATGGACGAGATCCAACAAGTGCTTGTGCCCGATGTGATCCGCGCGGACTGGAAAAAGTGGTGGGAGGCTGCCAAGCGGGAATTGAAGAAGGACGGTCACTTCCAAGTGCCCTTGAAGAAGACCGATCCGATCATTTATCAGGAAAAGGAGGTTTCCATCCAGGACCGGCTACTGGAGGAATTCCGCACGGCGAAGGGTCTGAAGGCCCGCTTCGCCGTATCCGCCGAGGTGCTCCGCAACGCGAACGATCTGACGGACAAGCAGGCGGCGGCTGGAGAACTCATTGCCGCCTTGAACGCCGAACTTCCCAGCTACCAGCGCACCCAGCCGGCGGTGGCCCTCGAGGCGATTTTTGTCCGCGACGACATTCGTGAAATGGCCGGACTGCCTGCCAGCGAAGGTGAAGTTCAAGCCCGGACGATTTGGGCTCCGGAGGTGAAGCTTGGCCCATTGTTGGAACAGCTTCCAGCCTCCAAACATCGCCGGGCGCTCGAGTCGTTCAAGGTGGCCAACCCTGAGCATTGGCACGATGCCCTCTGTCTGGCGTTAAACAGCGTTTCGGCCAAGCTCTGCCGTGAATTGGCCGGTCTGCTGATTCATGAAGGCAAGATCGATCAGCTCAAAGAAACGCTCGCCCGTCTGATCAGTCAGCATACCGCCAGCAGCGAACTGCTGCTCTGGCTCGCCAAAGACCGCAACGATTCGTTTGCTGATATTCTCGGGCCAGAAGTCTTTCGCGCGATGCTGACCTCGATGGAACGTGACCAATTCAACGAACGCCGCTCCAACCGCCTGCGCGATTTCATCTTCGACGACCAGGAATTACTGGTCGAGTTGATCGGCTCCGCCGACCTCGAAGTCATCAAGGATCTCACCCGCGCATTGCAGCTTTCGCCCAGCTTTGACGACATGGACAAGCGATCGTTGCTGGCCCGTATCGTGAAGAGTTACCCGGCTATACAGGTGCTTATCTCTGGCGAGCAACACAAACAGGATGCTGGTCTGCTCGTTTCGTGGGAGAGCCTGGAGCGGCGCAAGAAAGAATACCATGAGCTGGTCGAGAAAACAATCCCCGCCAACTCCAGAGAAATCGCGCTGGCGCGCAGCTACGGCGACCTGCGGGAGAACCACGAATACAAGGCGGCCAAGGAGATGCAGAAGATCCTCATGCGCCGCAAGAGCGAACTCGAAACCCAACTGGACCGCGCCCGCGGCACCGATTTCTCCAATCCGCGCATCGATGTCGCCGGCGTCGGCACCATTGTCCACGCCACCGATTTGGAAACCCAGCAACCGGAGCACTTTGTCATCCTCGGCGCGTGGGATTCGGATCCGGAGAAAGATGTCGTCAGTTACCTTTCGCCGGTGGCCCAGTCACTGCTTGGCCACAAAGTCAGCGACGAAGTTGAATTCGAAATCCACGGCGTCATCCACCGCCATCGTATCGAGACCATTCAGGCCTTTCAGGCCTTGCCGCCGAACGTAACGTAATCATCCAGGTCGAGCAGATCGAACCAGGTTGCGATGTCCTCCCGTTTGGGAGCGAGCTTCGCGTGCTCGGCGTGGAAAAACTCACGGGAGCCAGTGTCCGCCGGCGCGCGCTGTTCGCAATGCGTTGACCAAGCGGCAATCTCCACTTCCGTGCGCTTGTGCTTCGCGGTCTTCTCAATCCACTGCAGGATTTCGCCGTCGCCCTTCCCGGCGGCAAGTTGCTTCTTGAGCACGTCCGCGCCGATGCCGACAAAAGTCAGGAATCGTTGATCGGTGGGGCAGTCATAGTGGTATTCGCCTTGTTTGCCAGCGATGGTGGCGCGGCCTTTGTCCAGCATGCGCGGTAGAATTGCATAGCCGCCCAACCGCACCCGCGGACTACGAGGCGGACGTTGTTTCAAATCAGGAGCATTTTCCAGAGCCATATAATATGTTTTGGTTTTCGGTTTCAAACTTCCTCACGACCCCGGCCCGTGGCCGGAACGCTTCGGGTTGGTTTAAGATGCCGCCGGTCTTGCGAAATGCAAGCGCAGGATTCGGAGGGCGTTTGCGCGCGTTGGGAAATGCTTTTGACTTCGTTCTGGCTCGCTTTACATTGGATCAATCGATCAATTAAGCTGAACATGGTGACTGAAGACGACATTAAGAATGCCCTGAAAGCGGTCAAGTATCCCGGTTACAGCCGCGATATTGTTTCCTTTGGGCTGGTGAAGCAGCTTGCGGTTAATAATGGCGCGGTCAGCGTCTTGCTGCAACTGACGACGAATAACGCAGAGGTTGCGCGGCAACTCAAAGCCGAAAGCGAGCGGGTGTTGAACGCACTGCCGGGCGTAAGCCGGGCGCATGTGGAGGTGAATCTGCAGGGCGCGCCGCAAACGGCGGCTCCGCAAAGCCCGTGGGCGCAACAGCAGAAAGTCCCCGGCATCCGGCGGATTGTGGCCGTTGCCAGCGGCAAAGGCGGCGTCGGCAAGTCCACGGTGTCGGCGAATCTGGCCTGTGGTTTGCAGCATCTCGGAGCCAAGGTCGGGTTGCTGGATTGCGACATTTATGGTCCGAGCATCCCGCTGATGATGGGGGTGCATCAACGTCCGACCATCAGCGAGGCGGAGAAGATGGTCCCGCCATCCAATTACGGGGTGAAATTGATGAGCATGGGCTTTCTGGTGGAAGGTGATCAGCCGGTGATCTGGCGTGGGCCGATGATCATGAAAACCATCCAGCAGTTCTTCAGCGCGGTGGAGTGGGGCGAGTTGGATTTTCTCCTGGTCGATTTGCCGCCTGGCACGGGCGACGCTCAGCTTTCGGTTTGCCAGACTGTGCCCCTGGATGGCGGCGTCATCGTGACCACACCGCAGGAGGCCTCGCTGGGCGTCGTGCGCAAAGGCATCGCGATGTTCCAAAAGGTGAATGTGCCGATTCTCGGTCTTGTGGAAAACATGAGCTTTTACACCACTCCTTCGGGCGAGCGGGTCGAGATTTTTGGCCACGGAGGAGGGCGGGCGGAAGCGGCCCGGCAAAACGTCTCTTTTCTTGGGGAAGTGCCGCTCTTCACGGAGATCAGGGAAGGCGGTGATCGCGGGGTGCCAGTGGTGGTATCGGCGCCCGAGCAGCCGCCAGGCCAGGCTTTCCTCAAAATCGCTGAAGCGCTGCGGCAGCAAATGGGATGAGGACCGTGACAGGGAGTGGTTTATGTGGCAGCTTGCACTGGATATGAAAGTGCGCGGAACCAAACGCGGGGAGGGCAAAGGCGGAGGATGAGAGTAACAGAAGAAATTGCAGATAATCATTGTCATCGGCTGATGCTCTGTTAGGTTTCTGTCTTGGAAGCATTTTGAATTCGCGAATATGTCTGACGAAACCAAACAGCCCGTCTCGGCGAACGATTTGCTTAGGAATTCTTCCCTTTACCGGGAATTTCAGGCAGAACGCGAGGAGATTCTCAAGCATAAGTGGATAGAGTCCGAGAAAGCCGGTCGTGACATTGGGTTTGAGCGGGCGCTGACCGACTGGATTATCAAACACCGTTCAAAATGGCGCAAGAGCCGACAGCCTGCCGGCCACTAAACCATCGGTTGCTCCTTTAGGGCCGCCCCGCGAGGCTGCCACGGACTTTACACTTTATCAGATGTCTGAATCCACCGTCATTTTGAACACGACGGCGATGCAACGCGCTCTCACGCGCATCGCCCATGAGGTCGCCGAGAAGAACGAGGCCGGCAGCGAAGTCGTGCTGGTTGGCATCCAGCGAGGCGGTGTGCCGCTTGCTCAGCGGTTGGGGGCGCTGCTCACCGGGATATGGGGGCAGACCATAGTCACCGGGAGCCTCGATGTCAGCATGCATCGCGATGACCTTGATCAGCGCGCGGCGCCCAATGTCCAGCCGACGGTCATCCCCTTTGATATGACCGGAAAGACGGTCGTGCTGGTGGATGACGTGCTGTTCAGCGGCCGCACCGTTCGCGCAGCGATGGACGCGCTGAATGACTTCGGCCGGCCGCGGTGCATTCAATTGGCAGTGCTCATTGACCGCGGACACCGCGAGCTGCCCATCAAAGCGGATTTCGTTGGCAAGAACGTTCCCACCGCTCGAACCGAAAGCGTCCAGGTCCGACTGGCGGAGATGAGTGGCGCGGATGAGGTCGTGCTCGAGAAGTCTTCATGAGCTGGAATCGCAAGCATCTATTGGATATTGAATCACTGACGGTTGAGGAAATCCTCACCGTGCTCGATACTGCCCGTGCTTTCAAAGCGGTTGGCGAACGCGCCATCAAGAAGGTTCCGGCACTCCGCGGTAAGACCGTCGTCAATCTCTTTATCGAGCCTTCCACCCGCACCCGCACCAGCTTTGAACTCTCCGAACAGCGGCTTTCGGCCGACATCATCAATTTCACCGCCGAAGCCTCTTCGTTGAAGAAGGGGGAGACCCTCAAAGACACCGCACGGAACCTCGAGGCGCTCAACATTGATTTCATCGTCATCCGGCACAGCGCCTCCGGCGCGCCGCATTTCCTTTCCCGCGTCCTCAATGCCAGTGTCATCAACGCCGGCGACGGCGCCCACGAACATCCCACCCAGGCGCTCCTGGACGCGTTCACGATCCGTGAAAAAAAGGGACGGATCGAGGGTCTGAATGTCACCATCCTGGGCGATATCCTGTACAGCCGCGTCGCCCGTTCCGACATCTGGGCCCTGACCAAACTGGGGGCCAAAGTAACCCTCTGCGGGCCTTCGACGCTCGTCCCCCGCGTCTTTGAGCAAATGGGCTGCCGCGTCACGCATAATGTCGAGGAGGCTATTCGCGAGGCCGACATCATCAACCTGCTGCGCATCCAGCACGAGCGGCAGCGCAAGTCGATGTTCCCGAGCCTCAACGAATACACCAGCCTCTTTGGGCTAACCAAGGCCCGGCTGGCGCTCACCAAGCCGGATGCGCTCATCATGCATCCTGGCCCGATCAACCGCGGGGTGGAAATCGACAGCCAAATTGCGGACTCGAGCCGCTCGGTGATTCTGGAGCAGGTAACCAACGGCCTGGCGGTGCGCATGGCCGTGCTGTTCCTGGTCAACGGCGGCAAAGGCCCGCAGGAAGTGGCGGCAGGCTGAGACTATCACGCCTCGCTCGGTAGAAACACCAGGCCGCAGGTTCTTACACCGCGGGAGGCGCGTGGCTTGGCTTACCCGAAGACCAGTCGGCAGACGATGATGGAGGCGATGACCCCGACTAAATCGGCCGTCAAACCAGCCAGCAGCGCGTAACGCGTCTTCTTTATGGCGACAGAGCCGAAATACACTGCCAGCACATAGAAGGTGGTCTCCGTGCTGCCGTAGATCGTGCCGCCCATGCGGCTGATGAGGCTATCCGGACCGCACTGTTTGACGAGTTCGGCAAATATTCCCAGCGTGCCGCTCCCGCTGAGCGGCCGCATCAGCACCATCGGGAGCAATTCCGACGGGAAGCCCACGGCCACCATCGCAGGCTTGAGCGCCCGGCTCAGCATATCAATGCCGCCGGCCGCACGAAACATCCCGATAGCCACCAGGATCGCGATCAGGTAAGGAACAATGCGGATGGCCACGTCAAATCCATCCTTCGCGCCGTCCACGAACTCCTCATAGACCTTCACATTTCTCAGCATGGCGTAAAGCGGAAAGGCTGAGAGCAGGAAGGGGATGGACAGCTTTGACACCGCGTCCACAATGCGCACAAAGAGGGTTTGGTTGACCGCTTCCGGTGAAACCGGCAATCCAAGCATCACGGGGAAGGCCATCCGTAAGAAGAGGTAGCAAAAGAACAGTCCAAAAGTCGTTAGGATGAGCACGCCCCACCATTGCAAGGGATGGAGCCCGACCGCTTCTTTGATGGGGGCTTTGTCAGCGGCCGAATTGACCGCTGCCGGTTTTGCAGGTTCGGTTGCGGTTTTCAAAGGCATGCCAGTCACCGGCGGGAGGCGGTACATCGGCAGGCGCTGGAGTATCTTCGCCATCGTGACGGCAGCGACAGCGGCGCAGGTGGTTGCCATGATGGATGTGCCGACGATTGCGGTGGGGTTGCTGGATTTATTGGCGGCGAGGACGGCGATTGCGGTGGCGGGGATAAGCTGGATGGAGCTGGTGTTGATCGCGAGGTAGGTACACATCGCGTTGGTGGCCGTGCCTGGCCGAGGATTGAGCGTCTCGAGGTCTTTCATGGCCTTAAGGCCGAGGGGTGTGGCCGCATTGCCCAGGCCCAGGATGCTTGCGGCCATATTCAGCAGCATCGAACCCATCGCCGGATGGTCGGCGGGCACGTCAGGGAAAAGCCAGACCATGAGGGGCCGGAGTGCGCGCGCCAGCAACGCCACCAACCCCGCTCGCTCCGCCAACCGCATGATGCCCAGCCATAGGGCCATGATGCCGACCAGCGGGAGGGCGGTTTTCATCACGGCGAACTCCGCCATCTCGAAGCTCTTGTCAGCAACCTCCTTGAGATTGTCAGTGCAGCCGCCGATGATGACGGCCAGCACGATCAGCCCGAGCCAGATGTAGTTGAGCATCGCGCTTAGGCTATACGTTCAGGGGAAATGCTCGCGAGGAAAATCTTAGGCGCAGTGCGGTTCCACAAAACCGGCAGAATTCCGCTCTTGCCAAGCTCATCCTCGACGGGCAGGATGCACAGAAGATGAGTGCGAGCGAGAAACAATCGGCCCTCACCCAGGCGCATCGCCAAACAGAACCGGCGGCGGCCAAGACCAGTTTCCTGCTATCAGTTAAACACATAGCCACAGTAATCAATTGAAACTTATCAGTAATCAACATGGGTTTGTCCTGATCACCATCCCAAAAAACGCCTGTGTCACACTCAAATATTGGTTTGACCACCTGGAGCGAGGCAGGCTGCTCGAATACGAGCAATTGGTCACCCGTCCGACGGGTAATATTCATGCCTACTGCATCGAGAACTACATTTATCGGCCGGTTGAGGAGAGCTATCTGAAGTTTGCGGTGATCAGAAACCCGTGGGTGCGATTGGCTTCCTGTTATTTCGACAAAATCGTCTCCGAACGCTGGCTTGACTACCTCCACCTGCATTGCATGGCAGATTTCATCAGCTACTTATGCTCGATCGACCTAAACAGCGACGCCTGTGAGCAACATTGGAGGAGCCAGCACACCTTTTACCAGGATGTAAAGATTGACAAGTTCCTGAAAGTAGAATCCCTTGCGGAAGACTTCGCAGCGATGAACACCCTGATTGGAGTGCGTCCGGTAGCACTCCCAAACTGGAAAGCAAACAAAGGCCGAGTTGATCAGTATCACAGGTTGTACAGCCCACAAGAAGCTCGCATTGTTGGCGATCTGTACGCCAACGATGTGCGGATTGGAGGGTATGCCTGCCCGGAGCAGATGATAGACCCCAACAAACCGTTTCGAAGGAAACCACCGCTTTATTTCAAGCTGCGTTCGGCCATTTATTCACTGGGAAAAAAGCTTTGTGTTTTGCCAGCGCGTGTGCGAAGCTGGCGATCATGAGTTGCCGTGAATGCCTAACAAGTTTCGTCCTGTCGTTTCTTCTGTCTTCCGCGGGCCTTGCGGCGCCGCTGATTGACCCGATAGCCAATGTGACCATTCCCGCTGGCAAATCGTTGATTGTGCCGGTCACGGCAACATCACCGACCGGCCAGCCACTGACCTACACGGTGACCAGCAGCACCAATGGCATCGCGGTGGTGATGCATACGAATAATCCGTTCTGGCAGTTATCGATGGCACAGGTGGCCGACACCAACGCGCCGGGCGCGTATCAGACGCCCTTTCGAGGAGGCATGGCGACCGTAACCAATGTTGGCAACCTGACGTTCATGCTGTTTCCCGAGTATGCGCCTCATACCATCAAGGTGTTTCAAGGGCTGACAACAGCCGGCTTTTACAACAGCAACACCATTTTCCATCGGGTCATCACCAACTTTATGATTCAGGGCGGCGATCCGCTCACCAACGGCACGGGCAGGCTGGTGTTTACTTATGATGATGAGTTCAATCCCCAGGCCATGTTCAGCGGCAACGGCCAGCTTGCGCTCGCCAATCGCGGGAAGGACACCGACGGCTCACAATTCTTTGTGACCGTTGGGCCCCAGCGGTCGCTGGATTTTGGATACCCGATTTTCGGGCAGTTGGTGCGCGGCTTTGAGGTATTGACCAACCTCATCAACACGGCGGTGGATACCAACAACCGGCCACTGGCCGATGAGATCATCCAGACGGCCAGTTATGTGCCGAACACGGCTGACACCGTGCTGACCCTGATCGGCACCAACGTTCCCGGCGTCGCCGGCACCATTACCGTCATCGCCGACGATGGTGCGGGCGGGCGGACGACCAATGTGTTTGCAGCCACGCTCGTTACCGATACCAACAGCAACAACCAGCCGTTTATCTACCCCAACACCGTGACCAATCTGGTTGGGCCGGTGAACAGGACGTTGACGAACTTTGTCAATGCGGTCGAATTAAGTAGTGACACCCTTTATTGGTTTCCGGCAGGTGTCACCGACGCAGACTACACTCATGTCACCAACTCAAGCTACACTCTTTTTACTAATGTGCTGCGTACATTGACTTACAATGTCACCAACGTGAATGGACGGCTTCAACTGTTTTTGGTGCCGCCAACGAATTATGCCGGTCCCATAAGCGTGGTCTTTGATGTCAGTTATAGTGGATACTGGAGCTTGTATCAACAATATGGATTACCCCTGCCGAATTACGACCAGCAGGTTTATACATTTGTTTTTGGTGACACGCCAATTTCCGGTCAGAGCAAGACGGTCACCGCCCTGGCTTCGGTGCCTTTTAACAATGCGCTTCTGGCCACATTTACCAACGGCGTGCCCGGCAGTTCCAGCGCTAGTTTTACCGCCGCCATCAATTGGGGGGACAATTCCACCAACAGTGGTGTGGTCACCGCCAATGCCGCTGGTGAAAAGGCCGTGCTCGGATCACATGCCTACGAGTATCCCGGGAGCTACCCGGTTTATGTGCAGATTCAAAGCGCCATCGGTGCGAGCGCCACGGTGTTATCCTTTGTGACTGTCACCAATGAGGCCGCGGCGGAAACGAATCTGCTGACGGTGCAGGTCACCGGCCCGGGAACGGTTTCGCCGGATTATAGCAACGCGTTGCTGGCGGTGGGGGGCAGTTATTCCATTGGCGCCATTCCGGCGGATCTGGCCGTGCTGGCAAGCTGGACCGATGGCAACGGATTTGTGCTGGGCACGGGCACCAATTTGGTCTTCACCATGTACCCGGGCCTGCGGTTGACCGCCAACTTTGCCCTGGCCACCCCGCCTTCGCTGACGATTGTTTCGCCATCGAGCGGCCAATTGATCACTAATTTGTATTCAGCGCCGGCGACAGTCACTGGCACGGCGGCAAACAATGCTACCGTCACCAGCGTCTGGTATCAGGTTAACTCTAATGGCTGGCAGGAGGCGTCCGGCACGACCAATTGGACCGCCAGGTTCATTCCCACCTACGGGGTCACCAATCGCTTTCAGGCTTACGCCGTCAACAATTATGGTTATGTGTCAACGACGAACACCGTGTCCGCACGGTATCTGGCCGGGGATGTTTTGACGGTGAACACCAACGGTCTGGGAAGGATCACCCCGGTTCTAAGCGGCCAACTATTGCCGCTCGGCTCTAACTATGTGCTGACGGCAACGCCGGCGAGCGGTTTCGTTTTCGGCAACTGGACTGGCAGTTTGTTGGGCAGTAATGCGGTGCTGAGCTTCACGATGGCTACCAACATGGCTCTGACCGCGAATTTTGTGGACAAGACCAAGCCGGTTGTTGCCATCACCAATCTGGTGAATGGGCAACGCCTCATCTACGCCGTTTTCACGGTGAGAGGCACCGCGAGTGACAACTGGCAGGTAACCAATGTCTGGCTAAAGTTGAATGGTGGCAACTGGACCGACGCAGTGACGGCCAACAATTACACCAACTGGAGCGGTAGTTTGAATTTGATTGAGGGAACCAATACTTTGTCTGTTTATGCGGTGGATAGGGCTGGAATGACGTCCACGACGAACAGCGTGAGTTTCACGTATGTGGTGAGCGCGCCCTTGCAGGTGCAGATGATGGGCCGGGGAACCCTGTCGCCCAATTACAGCAACACATGGCTGGCCATCAACCAGCCTTTCAGCATGACCGCCACGCCGGGAACGGGTTTTGTGTTCACGAACTGGACGGGTGGAACCAGCCTGCCGCTGGTAGTGCTGACCAATGGGAGGACGGTTCGGTTTTCCATGACGAGCAATTTGACGTTGCAGGCGAACTTTGTGGACACGAGCAAGCCGGTTGTGACCATCACCAATGTGGTGTCGGGTCAGCGGGTGAGCAATGCGGTGTTCACCGTCAAGGGGAAGGCCACTGACAACTGGCAGGTCAGCAACGTGTGGTATCAACTCAACAATGCAGGTTGGAATCTGGCGTCGAGCTCCAACAATTGGGCCAACTGGACGGCGGAAGTGACGCTGGTGCCGGGAACGAACACGGTGCGGGCCTATGCTTTGGACACCAGTGGCAACCCTTCGCTGACCAATAGCGTAAGTTTTACCTGCGTGCTAAGTGATCGGTTGCGGATCATGGTTTCCGGGCGGGGGACGCTCTCGCCAAATTACAGCAATGCGGCACTGGAGATTGAGAAGAGTTACACGATGACGGCGACGGCGGCGAGCGGGTATGCGTTCACCAACTGGGTGATCTCGACGAACTGGTTGGGCGGGCGGACGACGAACACCCCCATCTTGCAGTTTCTGATGCAGTCGAACCTGACCCTGCAGGCGAATTTTTCTGATGTAACAAGACCGACCAACGCGATCATCTCGCCGAAGCCAGGGCAACAGGTGAACGCGGTGATCACCGCAACAGGAACCGCGAGCGATAACGCGCAAGTGGCGGCAGTTAAGTGCCAACTTAACTCCAACGCATGGGCTGTGGCGACGGGCACAACGAATTGGTCAGCGGTGATGGTTCTCTTGAAGGGAACGAATGTGCTGCGTGCCTACGCTCTGGATGCGAGCGGCAACACATCTGCGACCAACGTGGTAACTTTCGTGTCCACTAATGACTTCCAGATGGCCCTCAGCTTCGGCTCGGCTCACCCGCTCACTGACACCGGCTTGGACCTGTGCCTCCAACTGACACCCGGACTTAGTTGCCGCGTCGAAAGCTCGACGAATATGGTGTTCTGGACGACATTCACCAATTTTGTGGGCACCAATGTGCCTTTGTATTTTCGTGATGTTGCGGCACCAAATTACACCCAACGGTTTTATC
The DNA here is from genome assembly GCA_037130375.1 of Verrucomicrobiota bacterium. Classification (GTDB taxonomy): domain Bacteria; phylum Verrucomicrobiota; class Verrucomicrobiia; order Limisphaerales; family UBA8199; genus JAPLUA01. Next base: position 13,399 of record JBAXTC010000019.1, read on the forward strand.
GTGCGGTAACTCCCTGACCAATCTGCCCGCTAAACACGCTAAACACGCTAAATGATGCCGAGCGGAAGCCGAGCCGCCAGGACGCGCTTTAGGAAGTAAATGGCGTTGCCGGCCAGAGTCCGTAAAACCAGCGTTCGATGTGCGTGCAAGAACTGAAACTGCTGCCGAGATGACTATGCGAAACCAAATCTGCTGTTTGATGCTGGCGGTGTGCGCGTGGGGGATGCCGCCGGTCCTGGCAGGCGAGACCCGACCCGACAGTCTGGCGGTCGGCTTTGCCAACCCGCCCGACTCGGCGAGGCCCGGCGTCTATTGGTACTTCATGGATGGCAATCTCTCGCGCGAGGGAATGACGCGGGATCTTGAGTCTATGAAAGCGGCGGGGCTTGGCCATGTGCTTTTCCTCGAGGTCAACGTCGGGGTGCCGCGCGGGCCGATAAACTTCCTCAGCGACCCGTGGCAGGAGCTTTTCGCCCACGCAGTCCATGAGTGTGAGCGGTTGGGACTCGAGTTGATGCTCGGCTCAGGGCCGGGCTGGACCGGCAGCGGCGGTCCGTGGGTGAAGCCGGAAGACTCGATGCAACACCTGGTGGCCACCAAAGTCGAGACGCAGGGCCCCGGTGCATTCTCCGAGAAGTTGCCGGTTCCCCCGCCGCGCAATCCGTTTTTCGGGCCAGTGCCGGGGGAAGTTCAGGCCGCCTGGTCCGGGTTCTACAAAGACGTCGCCGTGCTGGCATTCCCCACGCCGCCGGTCACCGAAGCCATTCCCGACATCGACGAGAAGGCCCTGGTCTATCGTGCGCCATTCTCATCGCAGCCGGGCGTGCGGCCCAACTTTGCATCGCCAGCCAACTATCCCGCCACGGTTGCCGGCACCGCCACCGCCCGGGACCAGATCGTCGATCTCACCGCCAGGCTCAAGCCGGACGGCTCACTCGATTGGCAGGTTCCCCCCGGCAAATGGACCGTGATGCGGTTTGTGAGCCGCAACAACGGCGCAGTCACGCGGCCGGCTCCCCAGCCGGGGCTGGGGTTGGAATGCGACAAGTGGGACACGGCGGCATTTGATGCGCACCTCGGAAATTATGTGGACAAACTCATCGCCAGGGTCGGGCCGCGTGAGCCGGGGCGTGGTTGGACCATGCTGCACATCGACAGTTGGGAGATGGGGGCGCAGAACTGGACGCCGAAGTTCCGCGAGGAATTTCAGCGCCGCCGCGGCTACGATCCGCAACCCTTCTATCCGGGGTTTGTCGGCCAGATTATCGGCAGCCGCGAGGAGACAGAGCGTTTTCTCTGGGATGTCCGCCAGACGGGCAGCGAGTTGAACGTGGAAAAACATGCCGAACATCTGAAGGAAGTAGCCCACAAGCACGGCTTCACCCTCTCGATCGAGCCCTACGACATGCAGCCGGGCAACGACTTCGATTTCGGCGCCGTAGCCGATCTTCCGATGGGCGAGTTCTGGAGCGTGGGATTCAATACGAGCTTTAGTTGCCAGCAGGCGAGCTCGATCGCCCATATCATGGGCCGCCCGGTAGTCGGGGCTGAGTCATTCACCGGCGCACCGGGCGAGGATTGGAACCAGTATCCGGGGAATATGAAAAACCAGGGTGACTGGGCATTCGCGGTCGGCATCAATCGGTTCACGTATCACACGTTCGCACACAAGCCGGATGAGGGACGGCCAGGAATGGTGATGGGGCCTTACGGAGTTCACTGGGATCGGGGCCAGACCTGGTGGCCGTTGGCTGGGGCTTATCACCGTTACATCACCCGCTGCCAATTTATCTTGCGCCAGGGCCGCACCGTGGGCGACGTCCTCTATATGATGCCTGAGGGCGCGCCCAACGTTTTCCAACCTCCCACTTCCGCGTCCGGGGGAACCGCGTTGCTCCCTGAACGGCGGGGCTACAACTACGATGGTTGCTCGGCGACGGCCCTCATCACGCTGGCGTCCGTGCGCGATGGACGCGTCGCTTTTCCGAGTGGCGCATCCTATGCCCTGCTGGTTCTGCCAAACCGCCCGACGATGACTCCCGGGTTGGTGGATAAAATCGGCGCGCTCGCCAGGGCTGGGGCAACCGTCGTTGGCCCCGCTCCGCTCAAGTCGCCCAGTCTCGCCGGTTATCCCGCGTGCGACGGCGACGTGGCCGCGAAGGCTCAAGCCGTCTGGGGTGGTCTGACCGCTCCCACCACCCTCGCGGCACATCGCTGCGGCAAGGGCCAGGTTTTTTGGGGAGGGACAGTCGGCAGCGACGCCGCCGATTTATATCCGACGTACGATGTCACGGCCGGGATTCTCGCCGGCTTGAGGCTCGCCCCCGACTTTGCTTCATCCGGCCCCCTCCGTTACACCCACCGCAGCACCCCGGATCGCGAGATATATTTCGTTGCCAATCGCACCGGTGAATCGGTGCAGGCCACCGGCACGTTCCGTGTGGCTGGGCAGTCCCCGGAACTTTGGGATGCTCTGACCGGCACAATCCGCTCGCTGCCCGAATACCAAACTTCCGGCGGGTTGACATCGGTCCCGCTTCAATTTGACGCTTTTGGGAGCTGTTTTGTGGTCTTCCCGCACAAGAAAGCCGGCTCTGTGCCGCAGGCGGGAGCCCGATCCAACTTCGCGACCTTCAAACCGGTGAGCACGCTGGATGGGGCATGGGATGTCGCTTTCGTTCCCGCCCTGGGCGGACCCGCTCGCGCGCGTTTCGAGAAGTTGATGGACTGGACCACCCGGCCTGAACCGGAAATCCGCTATTATTCCGGCATCGCAGTCTATCGGAAGACCTTCGACCTGCCGCAATCCGGGTTTTCGGAAGGCAAAGCGCAGATTTACCTCGATCTCGGCTCGATTCACGGCATGGCCCGGGTTCGCGTCAATGGTCAGGATTGCGGTGTTGTGTGGACTGCCCCGTGGCATGTGGATATAACCCGGGCCGTGAAGCCGACCGGCAACGACCTTGAAATCGAGGTCGCCAACCTCTGGCCCAACCGAATGATCGGCGACGCGAAGTTTCCGGAGAAACCCTACACCCAGACCACCTACCGGCCCTTTAAGGCCGACCACCCGCTGCTCCCTTCCGGCCTCCTCGGACCCGTGCGGCTCGAAGTTGCCAAAACCAGTTCCCGCTCCGTTCGATAGCAGCGAAACAAGCCCCACTACGGCTACTCATGAAACTGACAGTTTTCGCACTCACAGCCATCGCCGCCCTCGCCAGCGCGCTTCACGCCACCGAATTCCACGTTGCCACCACCGGCAACGACGCCAATCGCGGAACGAAAGCGGCTCCCCTTCGCACCATCCAGCACGCCGCCGACCTTGCACAACCGGGCGATCTGATCACGGTCCACGCTGGCACCTATCGCGAACGTGTCACCCCACCGCGCGGCGGCATATCCGACCGAAAACGAATCGTCTATCGAGCTGCGCCGGGCGAGAAGGTCGAGATCAAGGGATCGCAGGTCGTCCGAGGCTGGGTGAAAGCTCAAGATGATGTCTGGAAGGCAACCGTTCCCAATTCATTCTTTGGCAGCTACAACCCATACAGCGATCTTATTCGCGGCGACTGGTTCGATCGCAGAGGCCGCGACCATCATACGGGCGCCGTCTATCTCGACGGCGAGTGGCTCACCGAAGCGGCCAGCCTGGACGAGGTGCTCAAGCCCGCAGGCACCAACGCGCTTTGGTTCGGCCAGGTGGACAAGGACAACACCACTCTCTGGGCGCAGTTCAAGGGCAGGAATCCGAATGAGCAACTGGTGGAAATCAATGCCCGCCGCGCGGTCTTCTATCCAGAAAAGCCGGGCGTGAACTACCTCACGGTGCGCGGTTTCACTTTGCGCCACGCGGCCACTCAATGGGCCCCACCCACGGCGGAGCAAGTTGGTCTGATCGGCACGCACTGGAGCCAGGGCTGGATCATTGAGAACAACGTGATCAGCCACTCGCGATGTTCGGGAGTCACCCTCGGCAAATACGGCGACGAATGGGACAACCAGTCTGCCAACTCTGCCGAGGGATACGTGCTAACCATCGACCGCGCTCTGACCAATGGATGGAACGGCCACACGGTCGGCCACCACATCGTCCGCAACAACACCATTTCCGACTGCGAGCAAACGGGGATTTGCGGCAGCCTGGGAGCGGTGTTCAGCCGGATCACCGGCAACCACATCTACAACATCTGGACACAACGGCGCTTCTCCGGGGCGGAAATCGGTGGGATCAAGCTCCACGCCGCGATTGACGTGGTTCTCGAACACAATGTTGTCCACCACGCTGGCCGCGGGCTTTGGCTGGACTGGATGGCACAGGGCACGCGTGTCAGCCGGAATCTCTTCTATGAAAACGACCTTGAAGATCTCTTCGTCGAGGTAAACCACGGGCCGTTTGTCGTGGACAACAACCTCCTGCTCTCCCGCACGAGCCTGAACGACATGTCCGAAGGCGGAGCTTACGCGCACAACTTGTTCACCGGGAGAATCGTCAGCCGGCCGGAGCCCAGACGGTCCACGCCCTACCATCCAGCGCACTCGACGGCGGTGGCTGGTCTCAAGGACATCCGGGGTGCCGACAACCGCTTTTACAACAACATCTTCGTCGGCAATGGCCCGGAAACGTCAGGCCCCGCGATCTCGTATTCCGGCGAACCGCAGATGAAAGCGGGATACGGTCTCTGGGTATATGACACGCGGGAACTGCCGCTGCAATCGGGCGGCAACGTTTATTTCAATGGCGCCCGGCCTTACGTCCGGGAAACAAAGCATATAGTTCGCGCGGAGTTCGATCCCGGCGTGAAGATCGTGGAGCAGGACGGTCGGGTGCTGGCGCGCCTTGAACTCGGCTCGGAGTTGGAGCAAACCAGCACCGCGCTCGTCACCACCGCGCTGCTCGGCAAGGCGAATATTCCAGAACTCCAATACGAGAACGCCGACCGTTCGCCGCTAAAGATTGACACCGACTTCTTCGGCATAAAGCGGAGCAAAGCGAATCTGACGCCCGGGCCATTCGAGAATCACCGAACTGGCTCGTTCATCTTGAGGAGCACGAATTCGCATTGACGCATCTCGCAAATAATCTAATATAAACTCTGCGTATGTAGAATTAATGAAACTCGCGATGGCAAAGTGGCTCGTAGTCCTGTTCCTGGGTTCGTGCTTGACGGTCACACCATCGGTTTCGGCCTCCACCTTCAACTGGACCCGGTTTGTCGGCGGCAACGCCTCGGGAAGCTGGGGCACACAAGCCTGCTGGTCGGGCGGCACTTTGCCCACGACTACCAATGACACCGCCAACTTCAACACCCTTGATATCACTGCCGATTCGACGGTCACGCTGGATGGTGACAGGAGCATCCACGCACTGGGGTTCGGCGACACCAACTCGACTTCCGGGGCGAACTGGTTTCTGGCGGCGGGAACACCCGCCTCCTCCTCGCTGACGTTGGGAGGCCCGTCGCCCTCGGTGGATGTCAGCGGACTGGCCGCCGGCAATTCGGCCGTGATCAGCGCCGTGCTTGCCGGCACGAATGGCCTGACCAAGTCGGGCACGAGTTACCTCCAGCTTAACGCTGCCAACACTTACTCCGGGGGAACAATCCTCAGAGGGGCCGATTGTCGTGTCTCGGTCGGCAACAACCGCGCCTTTGGCACCGGCAAGGTTCTGGTCGGCGCCAGCCCCGGGGAAGGGCAAGGCTGGTTTCAACCTGCGGGCACGCGCACGCTGACCAACGATTTCGAGATCCGCACCATTCGCTGGATTATTGACTGGAACACGGCCAACGGCGTCGTGGCCGGCGACCTGACTGTCAACGGCAACATCCTGCTCAACGCCGGGGCCTCAAACGTCCGCGATATTTACTGCGGGATGAACCTGACCTTGAACGGCAGGATAACGGTCACACCCGCGTCCAATCCGTTCAACAAGCAAGGCGGTTCGAGCCTCACACTCAACGGGTCGAGTGTGTTCTCGGGACCGACTGCCATCAACGCCGGAATCCTGGTCGTAAACGGGGCTATCAATAGCCCCGGTCTCGTCACTGTCAGCAGCGGCGCAGCCCTGACCGGTACGGGGGTTATCAGCGGCCCGGTCTTCGTCCAGGACGGCGGGACCTTGGCGCCGGGTAACAGCGGTTCGGGCACGCTCACCGTCGGCGGACTCGGAGCGACGGCTAACGCCGCGCTGAGTTTCGGTCTGGGAGCGGCCAACAGCTCCACCAACGCTTTCCTGCGGGTCAATGGCAATCTGACGCTGGCGGGTTTACTGAGAATCACGGACCTCGGCGGTTTTTCCTCCGGCAACTACACGAGTATCTGGTATTCGGGCACGCTCAACAACCAGGGTTGGGTGATCAACCAGGTGCCGCCTGGCAAGTCGGTTTTGGTGCGGACCGACACACCGCATTACGTCGTGCTGCAGGTGGCCAACGGCTTCCTGTACCCCACCGCGAATCAGTTGGTGCCCATGGACCAATCGAATCCGATGGTTCTGGGGTGGCCTCAGGGAGTGGGTGCGACGGGCTATGACCTCTATTTCGGCACCACTTCAAACGCCGTTTACACGGCGGCCACAAACACGCCGGGTGTTTACCTCGGTCGCAGTAGTGCCCTGACGAACAACGTGGGCGCACTCGTGCCAAACACCACCTACTATTGGCGCGTGGACAATGTTGCCGGCGATGGCACGATTACTCGGGGCGTGGTGATGGTGTTCACTACCGGCGCGGCCATGATCGACCTGATGGAGGACACCTGGGTGGCTACCGACGCGTTGGGCCGCGCGCTGCCGGGCAACGCCGAGTGCGGCAACCCGCGTCCCAATCGAACCATCGGCGCTTTCTATTTTCTATGGCACAACTTCCCCGGCTACGGCTCCGGCACGAACTGGGATGTGTCCCGGTGGATCGCCGCGCACCCTTATACCAACCCGCAGAATCCGTGGGCGGACAACCCGATTTTCCAGCAATACCCCGCCACCTACTATTGGGGCGAACCAGCCTTAGGTTACTATCTGCCCACCGATCCCTGGATGTTGCGCCGCCAGATCGCTCTCCTGACTCATGCCGGAGTGGATGTCCTGATCATGGATTACAGCAATGCCGTCACCTACGACACCGAGCTGTATGCGCTGTGCGACATGATTCGCCAGATGCGCAGTGAAGGGTTCCAAACCAATCTCAAAATTGTCTTCCTTACCCACGCGGGCAGCGCCGCTACGGTAACGTACCTCTACAATACCTTTTACGCGGCCAACAAATATCCCGACCTCTGGTTCTACTGGAAAGGCAAGCCGCTGGTGCTCGGCTATATCAACGGCCTGGACCCAACCGACCCGGTTCCCTCCGCCACCGTGCAGAATTATTTTACCTGGCGGCAGTCGTGGGCCTGGGAAGGCGGGCTGGATAAGATGGCCTGGATCGATTCCACGACACCGCAGCAATTTGGCTATCACGATTCTTCAGATCATCCCGAATCGACCCCGGTCACTTGCGGCGGTTGGTCCACCTCCAACCTCGGACATAGTTACACGAACCACACCCAGCCAGCCTACAATAGTTACCACCTCCCCGTCAGCGGCACCCAGGACAAGGGGCTCTTCTTTGCCGAACAGATGTATTTCGGGCTCAAACTGGATCCCGACTTCTTGTTCATCACCAGTTGGAACGAATGGATCGCCGGCGCATTTCAATCCCCGTCCGCCGGGGCGGTGTACATGCTGGGACAGCCGTGCCCGGCGAACGGCTTCTATTTCGTGGACGAGTACAACGAGGAATACAGCCGGGACATCGAGCCGATGAAAGGCGGGCACACCGATAATTACTACTTCCAGATGGTGGGCCAAAACCGGCTGCGCAAAGGCGTCCGCGCATTTCCCGCCGCCAGCGCTCCGCAGACCATCGATGTGGGGGGTGACTTCACTGATTGGACCAACGTGGCGCCCGCGTTCTTCGACGCCGCCAACGATACGGTGTGGCGCAAATTCCCTTCCTCCGTCCCGCAAAACGGCAGCTACACCAACACGACCGGTCGCAACGATTTCACCCTGCTGAAGGTGGCGCGCGACGATTTCTACCTCTATTTTTTCGCGCAATGCAGCTCGAACATCTCCAGCCACAGCAGCAGCAACTGGATGGTGCTCTTCATCGACCGCGATCAGAATCATGCGACCGGGTGGGAAGGGTACGATTACGCCGTCAACCTAGGCGGAGTGGGCGCAACTACGACGACGCTCAGCCGCAACACCACGACGACCAACGGTTGGAGTTGGGCGGCTATCCGCAGCGACATCCCGTGCAAAGTGACCGGCAACAAACTCATGGTTCGCATCGCCCGCGGGGATTTTGGGCTCGGGGCTGACCCCATCAGTTTTGACTTCCACTGGACCGACAACTTCCAGGTGGCAGGCGACATCAGCGATTTTGGCATCAACGGCGACAGTGCCCCCGATCGGCGATTCAATTTTCGTTACCAAACGGTGGGGCAAACCCAAATCAACCTCGCCCGGGATGATTTTGAAAACGGCAAGCAAACGGCCTGGTCGGGTGCCTGGGTGCCCGGGTGTCGCTGGGATCTGGTTGGCAACACGTTTTATTCCTCCAATCACTGCGTCGAGTGCAACTTGAGCCACGGCAGCGGCAACGGCTCCCTCCAGATGCCGTTGGACCCCAGCGGCTGTTCCAGCCTGCGAGTGTCGTTCCGATACAAACTGCACGGCGTCAATAATGCGAGCGGGGTCACCGCATCTTATCTCGGCACCCATGGATGGGTAACGATCCGGAATCTCGGTCGTGATCAATACTACGCCACCGGCCAGATCTGGGGTTATGATGAGCGGCAGGATGTCTGGCTCTACTTCACGGACGTGCGTTTCAACACCGGAACCAATGCGCAGTTCTTTACGAACGGGTTCATTTTTAAAATTAACGGGTCGCCCCTGAGCAATGGAAACCAGTCCATCTGGATTGATGATTTCCAAGTGACCGGCGTGCTCGGCGACCAGGCCGCGCCCGCTGGCAGCGTGGTCGTCAAGGCGAACAATGCGGCCTCGCTGGTTTACGGCCAAAGCTGGGTGGGCGGCTGGCCCGCCACCCCCACTAATACCGCTCGTTGGGACAGCACGGTCACCGGAGCAAGCTCCACGCTCTTGGGCGCCGACTCCTCTTGGAACGGGTTGCAGATCCTCAACCCTTCCGGCCCAGTGGCCATCAATGGCGCCACCACACTCAATCTGGGCGGCGGGGGCATCGACATGTCTGCCGCATCGCAAAACCTGACCCTCAACCACAATGTCAGCCTGAATTCGACGCAGAGTTGGAATGTCGCAAACAGTCTCACCTTAGCAGTGAACGGAGCCATTACCGGCGGCGGGGATTTGAGTAAAGACGGGGCGGGGACATTGCTGTTGGGCGGAATGGATTCGTTTGTAGGCAACCTCAATGTCAACGCCGGCATCCTGGCGCCTGCCAACGGCAATGCCATCCCCGACACATGCACGGTCACGCTGGCGAACGCCGCCGGTGCCCTGCTTCGTCTCGACGCCAGCGAAACCATCGGCGCCCTCGCCGGCGGCGGCAGCCTGGGCGGTTGGGTGAACTTGGCCGCCAACACGCTCACGTTGGGGGGCAATAACGCCAGCACCACCTTCTCTGGCCAACCCAGCGGAACAGGTTCCCTGGTCAAGAACGGGATTGGCACAATCATCCTGACTGCTTCCAACAGTTTTGCCGGCCCCTGGCACATCCATGGTGGCATTGTGCGGATTCAGGACGGCAATGCCCTCGGGCAAGGAGGATTCAGTGCCTCGACCTGGACGCTGGTCGGCAACAACGCCGCTGTTGAAATCGACGGCAGTCTCTCCGTCGGTGAGCACATGCACATTCTTGGCCGCGGACCGGATAACCAGGGCGCGTTGCGTTCCGTCAGAGGCAACTCCTCGCTCAACCAGCACATCGCCCTGGACGGCGATTCGTCCGTCGGCGTTTCGGCGGGGGCGGCGCTAGTTCAGAATCTTCAATTTTATAATGGAGTTGGCCCATGCACGTTGACCAAGATCGGCGGGGGTTCCTTGACGGTGAACTCTTATGTCTATCCGAACGTCGTCGTTGTCGAAGGACAGTTTGTGAACAACGGCAACTTGCAGGGCAGTGCCGTGGTTACCAACAGCGGCACCCTCAGCGGCATAGGCGTTATCAACGGGCCGCTCTCGGTGACCAGCGGCGGCACGCTCGCGCCGGACCACGAGATCGGCGTCCTCACCGTCAACAATTCGGTCTCATTAGCAGGCGCCTGCGCGTTGGCAATCCAGACGGCCGGCGGGGAAACGACCAACAGCCAGCTTGTAAGCGCCACTGCCTTGAGCTATGGCGGAGCGCTGGTGGTTACCAACCTGGGAGGCACCTTGGCCGCCGGCGATTCCTTCAGGCTGTTTAGCGCCGGCAGCTATAGCGGCCACTTCGCCTCGATGAGCATGCCAGCCCTGGCGCCCGGGCTATACTGGGATACCTCGCAGTTGCCGGTGAACGGGAGTGTGCGAGTTGCGGCCTTGCCAGCCCTATCCGTCTCACTCAACGGGAGCTGGTTGAATCTCCTTTGGCCCACCGGTTACATGGGATGGTTATTGGAGAGTCAGACCAACTCGTCGAACGTCGGCCTCAGCACTAATTGGACGATCGTGCCAGGACTCGCTTCAAACGGCCAGACCTTTCCCATTGGATTAACCAACGGCTCAGTTTTTTTCCGTTTGATTCTTCCGACGCCCTGAATGTTCTCTGCCAATGCCGGTTTCCCGCGAACACGGGATAGCGGCCCGCCCGCTGCTGGCACATAATGACTTCAAGTTTTGCTTAAAATAGTTATCCTATGAACACCATCGCCTTCCGCCTGCTCCTGACCACATTTCTCGGAGCATCCATCACCGACCCCGTACCTGCGGCCGAACCGCCCGTCACCGACGCCCTGGCGCGCAACTTCGCCCAGCCGCCGGATGCGACGAAGCCGCGCTGCTACTGGTATTGGATGGACGGCCAGATCACGAAGGAGGGCATCACACGCGACCTCGAAGCGATGAAACGCGTTGGCATCGGCGAGGGTTACATCGGCGTCATCAGCGGGCAGAGCGGTACCCCGACAAAGGGCGGGCCCAAGGCGCTCACGGATGAGTGGTGGGGTTTCATCGAGCACGCCATGCGCGAAGGAACGCGACTCGGCGTAGATATCGGCCTGTTTAACTCACCCGGATGGAGCCAGTCGGGCGGGCCGTGGGTGAAATCCGCTCAAGCAATGCGCTACGTTGTGTTGCCGGAAACCCGGCTGCACGGGCCGCAACATTTCGAGGGCAAACTGCGGACGCCAGCGGACGAGTTTCAAGACGTCGCAGTGTTGGCGTTCCCGGCACCGGCCGGGGAAGGCCAGCAGGCGAAGGTTACGGCGCGCACACCGACGGCGACGACCTTCGAGATGGCGGCGCCGTTCACGGCGCGCAGCGTGACGGTGCAGCCGGTCAAAGCCGTGAACGTCACCGCCGAGTTGCAGGCATCGGACGATGGCCGGCAATACCGCACGGTGAAGAAATTCGCGATTGACCGGCACAACCTTGAGATCGGTGTCGGTCCCGTGCCGCTCGCGCCTATCGTGGCGACGTTTCCCGCAACGACGGCCCGGTTCTTCCAGTTGAAATTCTCCGCAGAATGCGAACTTGGTGACATCCGGCTCTCCCCGGCGGCGCGAGTGGAAAGCTTCGCCGAGAAGGCGTTGTTGAAGATGTTCCAGGACCCCTTGCCGCCATTTGATCATTACTCTTGGCCCGTGTCGGCGGAGCCGGAGTCGGCAGACTTGGCGGTCCAGCCGGAAACGGTGCGCGATATCAGCAAGCGGATGGCGGCAGATGGGACATTGAGCTGGGACGTTCCGGCCGGCGAGTGGATTGTGTTGCGCGCGGCAATGACGCCGACCGGCACGAAGAATTCACCCGCGCCACCGGAGGCGACCGGGTTCGAGGTGGACAAGATGAGCCGCACCGCGTTGAAATCGCACTTTGATGCATACATCGGCGATCTTCTCCAGCGGATGCCGGCGGCGGACCGCAAGTCGTTTAAGCACGTAGTTGCCGACAGCTACGAGATGGGGCCGGAGAATTGGACTGACGGGTTCGCCGCGGATTTCCAGAAGCATTATGGTTACGATCCGATTCGCTTCTTGCCGGCCATGACCGGACGCATCGTTGGCAACGCCGACCAATCGGACCGCTTTCTTTGGGATTTGCGGCGGATGGTGGCCGAGCGGGTGGCGCGGGATTATGTCGGTGGTCTGCGCGACCTTTGCCGGGAGCATGGGCTGACGATGTGGCTGGAGAATTACGGACATTGGGGTTTCCCCAGCGAATTCCTGTTGTATGGCGGTTACTGCGACGAGATCGCCGGCGAGTTCTGGGTCGGCGGCGATC
>JBAXTC010000190.1:0-11129 GCA_037130375.1 Verrucomicrobiota bacterium
TGCTTTTCTCAATGTTCGCCCGTCCACAGTAGAACAAATACACTCGCCAAGCATCAGAATTCAAGTTGGTGACAAACACATGATAGCTGTATTTGGGATCCTTCTCTAACATAGCCCTGTCGTAGCGAAGAGTCTCTGTCTATTGATGCGGCGCAGTCCAATGATGATGCCAAAGAGCAGTGCTAGGATGAACCCCGAAGGATGATAATCGCCTTGACGCTGCTTGATTTGAATATAGCGCGTAAGCAGGGAACGTAGATGAAGCCGGTCGCAAAACTGTTGGACCAACCAAGCGCCACCGTAATGCGTCAGGTGACTTTCATCGAAGACAAAATTTACTTTTCGAGTACCTTTGGGCATCGTAAGCAAAATACCCCCAGGGGGGCTTTTGATTCAGAAGCCACAAATCGTATTTCCACCGCGATTTCTCAAGCGATTTCTCCCAACGTGATCGTGGTTGACGCCTTGTTGAGGATAAATGGATCACGATTAAAAGTAGGGGGGGACTGTTGTCTTTAGAACTCGCGTGTTTTGAACTCATAATCCGCCAACAGTCAAACACTCGGGATCCAGTGGGATCAATGTTGCTGCCAAAACCCCTCAGGCGATGCATTGGCCACATGATCGTTGAACTTCCCCAATAGCACGAGTCTGTCCAGCCTATGAGGTTCCTTGTTCAGTCCCGCGCCGGGGGAAAGCGTGTGCTTCAGTCGGCACCATGAGCGGAAGTGCTTGCGCAAGCAGGCTCCATGGAGTGCTTAGGCGCAAACGACAATGTGCATGCCGATAAAAAACGACAGCTCACTGATTGTAGAAAGTGGCAGGCAGATGTGATGTTTTTCAATTTAGCAAATGATTGCCAATCCCGAACAATGCGCGATTGTGGTGCCCTCGTGTGATGCCTATAGTGATCTGTGGGCACCGTTCTTCTGCTTATTCTTCCGGCACTGGCCTGACTGCCCGTTCAAAGTATATCTCGGAAGCAACACCCTTAGTTTTGCGGATTCCCGCGCCGCGGTGTTAAAATCGGGACACGGATTGGACTGGGCTACTAATTCACTGGACTATCTAGGCCAAATCCGGGAGCCAGTGGTCTTGTTGTGGTTGGAAGATTTTTTTCTTCGGTCGCAGGTCAATAGCGGTGCGGTCAGCGGTATTTATCGAGAGTTTTGCCGACGCGATGCCCACATGTTTAGGCTGGTGCGGCGGCCGGGCCCGACGTCGTTGTTACCAGAAGGCTGCTTTGGCCCGATCCGACCCGGAACTCCATACAGGGTGAGCACGCAAGCGGCATTCTGGCGCAGGGAAACATTGATGTCGCTTATCCAGCCGGGCGAAAGCATCTGGCAATTCGAACGCGCAGGATCTGTGCGAAGCAATTCTTATGCGGATGGGTTCTATGCCGTAGCGCGCGACGTGGTGCCGTACAAGCATCACGTCGTTCAGCAGGGGCAGTGGTTCCCTTGGGAAGCGTGGCGGTTCAGTCGTTTGAATGTTGGCTGCGACTTCTCCAAGCGACCGATAATGCCAATGCGAAAAGCGTCCGCTTGGCTCGTGCGGAAGGCGGTTTCGGTGCTCGCAGAATCTTTTCACTTAAGGGCCCCGCTTCGCAGAGCGGTTCTGAGATTCAAACCAGGCAGCCGGGTAGAAGACTGATTGAAAGCGAGGAGATTCTCCCTCATGAGCGCTCGTGTTAAGATTCACAGCAAGCCTGTACCTCGCATGGAAACGGCGAGGGGTTCGTTTCTCGGCCCGACCGTCCCGACTCACAAAGTATTGAGTCTCAGGACTGTTGTTATTCTCAATCTTATTATCGGACTCTATATCTCTGAACGATGGTTAATCCGCCCGCAAGTTGCTGCATTTCTTGGTGTGTCAGACACGCGGAATATCGGTATCCCAGACATCGTAGTGTTGTTAACGTTTTTCGCTGTTTCTTCTCTGAAGGATGGGTGGCGATTGACAGGTGCTGTTACACGGTGGTTTAGGTTTCCTTTGGCTTGTTACATCTTGGGTGGTTGGTTGGTCACTTTAGGATTGCCGGGCAACACAATGGAAGTTGACGGTGCCTTTTGGGCCTCCGGCCAGTTGGTATTTTGCTTCTTCGTGTTGGGACCGGTCCTTGCATTTCTTGTCGAGCGCCTAGGCTTATTTATTTCATTACTGTCCTTTTCATCATGGGTTGGACTTGCAGGTGCCTTATCCCTGACAGACCGCTTGGGGCTGACTTCCTTCGCAATCCATGAGTATCATCGGATGGAAAATCCTCTGTTAGGTGTGAATGGCTTCTACCTTGTGGGCCTCCTTGTCCCGTTCATGATCTTAAGCGTCTTTCGGAGTATAGATAACAACCGACACTGGCTCGCAGCGTTTATCATCGTGCTTACGCTACTCAGTCAGATTGGCTTGTTCCTCGCGGGAGTCAGAACAGGCCTAATAATCTCTTTATGTGGTTGCCTGATTGGAGTCCTCCTCACCTTGTATTTCTTAGGCATGGGAGTGGACAAGTGGGTAAGCGGACTTTTGATGGTTGGTATCACCGTATCGTTTGCCGCTCTCATACTATCTCGTGAGGGTGATGTACTGGGACTCGCTACATCTTATCAGATGCGCGCTGAAGCTGGTGAAGAATTGCTGCAAGATAGCGGAAGGCTTGAGACCTTCCAATCGGCTTGGAGTCAATTGTCGGGTGGCGCATGGCTCACCGGCAACGGAATCAATCAATGGGCAGTTGTTAATCCGGACGATGAGGTTCACAACGTTTTGCTGATGGCTTGGTGGGAGGGGGGGATTCTCGGCTTGGTTGGTTGGAGCTATTTGTATCTGTCTAGCATTATTAAGCTATCGAAGACTGCACTGGTTCAAGAGAGTGTCGGCCAGAAGGGTGTTTTGTGGACTTCAGTGTTCATTCTTGGTGGTTCCTTAGCGGCTGGAATGGTATATCCAATTGGTTATTCACGTAGTGATTGGGTATTGTTTCTGATTGCATCGGCACCGATCTACTGCGCCTCTCGTGTGCAGGAATATTAGTCTCGACACAAGGCAAGGAATGACATCGGCCTCTTTTGGGATTCGTTATTCGATAGTTATTCCGGTCTTCAATCGGGAAGCCCAGTTGTCACGCGCCATTAAGTCTGCCCGGAATGCTGCACGCCAGACGAGAGAGGCAGTGGAGATCGTTGTAATTGACGATGCTTCAAGTGATAACAGTGCCGCTGTCGCACGGGACATGGGCGCAGATAAGGTCGTGCGCCTCGAGAAGAACCTAGGAGCTTCTGGTGCCAAAAACGCCGGTATTGAGCATGCTCAGGGTGAATGGCTAGTGTTCTTGGATTCGGATGACGAATTGACGCATAATGCCTTCATCGGGATCGAATCGGTGTTGAGCAGCAATCCGGCGATTGAGATTCTCTTTGGTGCCTGTGTCACTACAACAGGGTTGCAGATGTGGCGGTCGGACTTCTCTTCTGGATTCTGGCCCTATGAGATGATACTAAAAAGAAGCTGTCCCGGCGAGTTCCTGCCGGTATGCCACAGGCGCGTATTCGGAAAGCTTCGGTTTTCGGAAGCACTTCGAGGTTTTGAGGGTATCACCTGGCTATGTGCTGCCAGGGAAGGCCGCCGCATCTATTACACGGATCAAGTATTGCGCATCTACGACGCGACTGGCGAGGACCGCCTCTGCGCCCCGGCCAACCAAGAACGTAATTTCAGTGTGCTCGCCCTCGGGTTTCGGTACTACCTGTCGGAGTTTGGCAGCGACATGGCACTGCTTTCAGCGCGGAGCTATTTGCGGGCTGCCTTGCGTTACCACTGGTATAGCCGGTGTGCAGGTCTGCCGCACGCGCGAATATCAGCGGGCCGGAACGGTCCCGTACAGGGACGCCTTCTGGAGGTCTTGGTCTGGGGAATCACAGCCGCGCTGCCAACAAAGACGATGCAGGCGCTTTGGCGTTGGCGTCGTAAATGTAGCGGTTCTCTGGGCGCACACAGGAGGCCTAGCCACCCGAATGTTCAATAATGATAAGGGTCTTATTGAGCATGATCATTGTGAGGCCGAGCCGCTTGATGAGTGCTGCCGGCACAAAGCGCACCCTCACTGGAGCCGTGCGGCAAAGCGGAGGTGGTGGGAAGAGCAGATTAAGTGCCCCCAAAGCCCATCGTCCTCGAGTGCTGCCGGATTCTCTGATGTCCGAAGTTGAGTGGTATCCGCCGCACGGAGTGATGCGAAGTGCACGTCACTCCGTGAAGGGTCACTAGTAAAGCCATGTGCGCCATAGTCGGATTCTACAGTTGGAGAGGACTTACGGAGGATTCCAGCAGGACAAACTTGCAGGCCATGTCTGATGCCGTACGTCACCGCGGCCCGGATGACGCAGGCATATTTTCAGACCTAGCAGCGCGCTTGGGCTTAGGCCACCGCCGCCTAAGCATCATCGATATAAGTCCTGCTGGTCATCAACCGATGCTTTCGGCAGACGGCCGCTTCGTCATCGTGTTTAATGGTGAGATCTACAATTATGAAGAGATAAAGACGCGATTATTGGCCAGTGGATCGCCTGTCAAATGGCGAGGTCAATCCGACACGGAGGTGGCGGTGGAAGCCATAGCCCGGTGGGGACTACACCGGGCGCTACTGCAGTTTAACGGTATGTTCGCCATCGCCGTTTGGGATCGTGAAGAACGCCGCCTTCAGCTCGCCCGGGATCGTTCGGGTGTCAAACCGCTGTATCTTGGATTTAGTGACGGCATGCTCATATTCGGATCGGAGGTAGGGGCATTGGCCGCGCATCCGTTGTTCGATTGCCGGCTGAACCGCGAAGCCATCGGTGATTTTCTTGCTTTTGGCTATTTTCCAAACCCACAGACTGTTTATTACAACGCACTTCATTTAGCCCCGGGGTCAATCATGGAAGTGGAATGTAATGCGCTGAGCTTTGATTGGAGAAAGCTGCGTGAACTGTCGATCACGAGTAGTGGTCGTCCTTTCGACTTTGCGGCAGAAGGCTGGCGCTACTTCACATACTGGTCGGCCTACGAGGTCTGGCTGCGTGGCGCCCACGAGCCGTTTCAGGGTTCTGCTGGCGACGGTCGGGTGGCGGCCGAGGAATTACTTCGCGATTCCATCCGATTGCGCATGCTGGCTGACGTGCCGCTGGGGGCTTTCTTATCCGGTGGCATCGATTCTAGCTTGGTCGTTGCCCTTATGCAACAGCAGTCGCGGCGACCTATTAGGACCTTCACAGTCGGATTTGATAATGTTGCCTTCGACGAGTCTGCTTTTGCATCGAGAGTGGCTAAGCATATTGGCACAGATCATAACAGTTTCATTCTAAGCGAACTGGACTGCTTAAATGTCGTGCTTGCCTTCCCGGATCTGCAGGATGAGCCGTTTGCTGACAGTTCATTCATCCCGACGTATCTAGTCTCCAAATGCGCACGCCAACATGTGACTGTGGTACTCACGGGCGATGGGGGGGATGAGACGTTTTGGGGCTATTGGCGCTACCGCCACTTTCTAAAACTCCAGTGGCTTTATGCGTTGCCATCTTTCACCCGAATTCCCTTCCGCGTCCTTGCGACACTGATGCGCAGCCCGCCCCCCCCGCGTGGTCAGGTTTGCTGGTATAAGTATCGCTTGGGCAAGTTGCTTGAATTGTGCGGAGGAACATCGTTTCTGAATGCGTATTACCAGTCCCAAATGACCTATGGGTATGAGAATGTTCTGCGAGACCCCGTGCGGGATATAGTCAAGAGAAAGGCTCACGCGTTGGAGCATCTAATTCCCAATCTAGCGGCTAGAATGACCTATGCCGATACGGTGGGGTACCTCCCCGACAACCTGCATCTTAAAGTCGACCGAGCAAGCATGCGCGTGGGCTTGGAGTCTCGCGAACCTTTATTGGACTACCGCTTGGTTGAGTTTGCCGCCGCCCTGCCTGCGCGACACAAACTATCATGTACACAGGGGAAATTGGTTTTACGCAAGATTCTCAATCGTTATCTACCGTCTGAGCTCGTTGATAGGCGCAAACAAGGCTTTTGCATTCCGATGGAGAATTGGTTGCGCGGCTGCCTAAAGGGATGGGCTATTGAGACGATGTCGACTGATGCACAGTCTGCGAATGAACTGTTTGACAAAGATGGGCTACGTTCTTTGTGGAATGCGCATCAAAGGGGTGACGCCAATCACAAGGATTTAATTTGGAACATTTTGGTATTGCAAAGTTGGCTACAGCACCGCAAATGGGTTTGACCCACCCCTTCATGGAGATAAATGATCACATTCTCTAAGTACATTGTTCGTTTCGATGATATCTGTCCGACAATGAATTGGGCGGTCTGGGCTGAAATTGAGTCCTGTTTACGGGCGTATGAGATTCGACCTATAGTTGCAATCGTGCCCAACAATAAAGATAAAAAGCTCATCGTGGATAGACCTCGTCGTGATTTTTGGGAACGAGTGCGAGAATGGCAATCCATGGGCTGGTCGATCGGATTCCACGGCTATGAGCATCGGTGTGACTCTGCTGATGGCGGCATTCTTGGTATTAACGCTAAAAGCGAGTTTGCTAAAGTGCCTTACGAAAAGCAACTAGACAAACTAAAGCTTGCGCTTCAGATATTCAAGTCGGAAGGGGTCAAGCCTGACGTCTGGGTGGCACCTTGGCATTCGTTTGACACCAATACTCTTTGCGCACTGAGGAAGATCGGCATAAACTGTGTTAGCGATGGTTTTGGCTGTCGGGTAACGAGAGATAAGGATGGTATGCACTGGGTGCCACAGCAACTGTGGCGCTTTCGGTGTATGCCATTCGGGGTCTGGACTGTTGCCACTCACCACAGCCTTTGGACGCGTCAGCAGTTGGATGGGTTTCTCCACAGCCTCATCAAGTACGCGAAACTCATTAGGTCCTTGACCAGCGCGCTGCAGGGACCAATTGCAGCGCATCAAGTATTAGACGAAATATGGGAGGCTATCTTTTGGAAGTGTTTCATTTCACGCCGGTTTTTCACCGGAAACAACTTGTTGTCGCAGAGGGGAGCGGAGTTAAGCCGGTTTTTGGAATGATGCGACAAGCTACCGCGCCCTATTCATCTTGGCGCATTCCTTCCCTGTACCGGACTTCAGCCTATGGTCTATTCCCCGACTGAATAGTATGATAAACCAAATAATGAAATGCATTCAACGGCCAAATCGTGGTTGGGATCCAATTCCATCCGCTTATTCTAAGAAGTACGCAACTCGAGAGTATCTCAACTTGGATCGGAAATTGGTCGATGAGGTCGAAAGCTTGGCTGGTGGGCTTGGCGGCAAACATTTACTTGACCTTGGTGGAGGGCCCGGTCAGTATTCCGTCGCATTTGCGCAGCGAGGTGCTAGAGTTCACTGGCACGACATTAGCCGGAATTATCTTGAGATAGCCAAGAGCGAGGCTAGGAAACTGAATGTGCATTTCGAATTCTCTTTGGATTACATGGAGGACGCGGTCGGGGAATACGACGTTGTATTCAACCGTGTATGCTGGTGCTACTGTATAAGCGACAAGAGTTTCGCTGGGAAGATCCTGTCTCTCGTGCGGCCAGGTGGGGTAGGCTATCTGGTTATTAACACAGAGCGTTACTTGGAACAAAAATGGGGGAGTATGCCGCTGGCTCTGCGATTGAGGTCCCGCTTGTTCTTTTTTCTCAACGATACGATTTCACTGAAAATTGGCCATGTTATGCCGAGCCACCGAAAAATCGAGCGGTTGTTTCACCGCATGCCACTGCGGAATTTGGACTTGGGCTTTCGTGATGAGATGACCGTTGTGCGTTTCCGACGGTGACATCGCACCCCAATGGCGTGCCAATACACAGCAGGCGACGTCTCGACTACATGTGACAATCTGCTTAGTTACCTACTCGCTAAACGGGGGCGGGGCTGAAAAGCAACTTCTGTTAATCGCGCGAGCACTAGCTGCTTCTGGTATGGATTGCGGAATCTATGCCCTAAGTGTGCCTTGTGGCGAAGTGCGATATGAGACCCTACTTGCCTCGTGCCGCGAGGCAGGTGTGGCCGTGCATCTGCCCAGCCGCAAGTTTGGAATTGTGGGAATCATAGCGGACCTGACATATGCGGCCCTGAAGGGGCGGAGCGAGACTGTGTTATGGACGTGGGGGTATCGGGCGGAAGCGTTACGGCTTGCAATCCCGTTGCTCTGGCTTGCCCGCGGTGTTTTCTCTATCCGCTCCGCCAGCGAGTCTCAGCTGCTGCGCTGGCGTTGGCTTTTGCGATTCGGACGACCTCTGACCTGGCGCTATGTGAGCAACAGCCATCTGGGGATCAGACTGGCTGAGACGGTGGCGCCCGGAATCGCACAAAAGGCCCGGGTTGTGCTCAATGCGATGGAGACGTCTTCCCTATCTGCGCCGATACGAGCGGTCAAACGGCCGGATGTATTGCGGGTGATGATGTTGGGCAATGTGCGCTACTTGGTTAAAGGTTATGATATCGCGTTGGATGTGGCGCACGCAATCAGGGTGGGCGGCTTGCCCATTCAAATTCATGTCGGTGGCGCGCAACTTCCAGGGGAACCGCAGCTGGCGGAGCAGATAAAGCGGGAGGGGTTGGTTAGGGTAATGGTCTGGGATGGGTCGGTATCTGCACCCGGAGACTTTTTGCGCTCTGGGCATGTTTTCATGCTCCTAAGTCGCTATGAGGGCATGCCGAATGCTTTATTCGAAGCGATGGCGGTGGGGTTGCCCTGCATTGCGACGGCCGTGGGAGATCTGCCTCGCATTGCCAGAGAATCCCACTGCTTGCGAGTTATCCCGGTTGAGAATGCGCAAGCGGCGTTTACAGAATTGAGGAGACTGTGGGAAAACTGGCAGGAAGCACTTGAGATGGGACAGCGCGCCCATGAGTTTTGCCGCAGTCGGTTTTCCGAAGAGGCGACGGTCGTTTCGGTGAGAAAAGCCCTTGCGATGGATCAC
The DNA here is from genome assembly GCA_037130375.1 of Verrucomicrobiota bacterium. Taxonomy (GTDB): domain Bacteria; phylum Verrucomicrobiota; class Verrucomicrobiia; order Limisphaerales; family UBA8199; genus JAPLUA01. Next base: position 8,977 of record JBAXTC010000190.1, read on the forward strand.
ACTATCCCGGAGTAAGCACCACTGAAGTGAAGATCCTGGTTGTCGCCAACTTCGCGTTTTTACGGGCTACCTTCCGCAGGTCCTTGCTCCAAGGCTTCATGGCTGAGGACTGGCAGAGTGGGGTGTTTCATGCCGCTGCTGCTGAAACCCACAGGGCTGGGCGCAGAAAGGCTTTTCGCACTCCCTGTTCTGCGTTCGCTCACTCACCGTTAGCAGTCGGCAATCGTGCTAGACTACACGCACAAGCCAGTCATCTGTGGCCTACCATGGATGGAGTTCTTGTACGAACAAGTGTTTTAGCGTGGAGAGTCGAAACACAACACCACAGAAGAAGACGGAATATCACTCCGCCGCTGGCGGTGATGCTAGTAGATTTATGAAGATAGTCGTTCTGGGGGGTTTTGCCGAGTCGCTTGTGCGGTTTCGGGGCCCGTTGTTGGCAGCTTTGGTTGAAGCAGGCCACAAGGTCATAGCCTGTGCTCCGGAATTTAGCCCTGACATCGCCGAACGGATACAAAAGTTGGGAGCGACTTGTCGCCCGATCCCGCTGGAGCGCGCCGGGCTAAACCTTTTCAAAGACCTTGGTTTCCTGCTGAGGCTGGCTCGGATCTTCCGCAAAGAGCAACCGGACATGCTGTTTTGTTACACTATCAAGCCCGTCATCTACGGCTCACTGGCAGCACGATGGGCCGGCGTTTCAGCGATTTTCTCGATGATCACAGGATTGGGGTACACATTCTCCGGACATACACTCCGACGGCGTCTGTTGACCTTTGTCGCCGAGACGCTTTACCGGCTGGCGCTAGCAGGGAATCAAGTGGTGTTTTTTCAGAATCCGGATGACCGCGCCTTGTTTCTCCAGCGGAAACTGGTGCGCGATCAAAATCAGACCGCGCTGGTCAATGGTTCCGGCGTGGACATTGATTATTACGCAGAAACGCCTGTGCCGTCCGGGCTGCCGGTGTTTGTGCTGATTGCTCGCATGTTGCGCGACAAAGGTGTGGTCGAGTACGTCGAGGCGGCCCGGATACTGAAACGGAAACATCCGCACGCCACCTTTCGACTGATCGGGCCGGTTGACATTAACCCAGCGTCGCTGAGGGTGGAGCAGTTAGAAGCCTGGTGCGGCGAAGGCGTTATTGAGTATCAGGGCTGGGTACATGATGTGCGTCCGTTACTTGCCGCCGCGAGTGTCTTTGTGTTGCCGTCGTATCGAGAGGGCACGCCGCGCACAGTACTGGAGGCCATGTCAATGGGGCGGCCAATTGTAACGACTAACGCGCCCGGTTGCCGCGAGACGGTGAGCGATGGCGAGAACGGCTTTCTGGTGTCCATCAAAGACGTGGATGCCTTGGCGTACGCGATGGAGCGATTCATCCTATGCCCGGAGTTGATTGAACGCATGGGCAAGCGCAGCCGCGCGCTGGCAGAACAGAAATTCGATGTGCATGGAGTCAACAGAGTGTTGTTGCGGGCGATGGGCCTCGCAGGAGAGATGGCACCTCAAAGTAGGCTAGCCGGAAATGGCGGTGGTGGAGCCCGTTAGCAGTGCGCTATCAGCATCCAGTTAAGCGCGCATTCGACCTGAGTTCGTTAGTCGTGGCGTTGTTGTTCTCGGCAGTTCTTGCCTTGCTGTGGCTGCTTTTCTCGGCGCGTGTTGGCAAGCTAACGTTTTTCCGCCAGGAGAGGCCGGGATGGAGGAGCAGGCCATTCCCAGTCCTGAAATTCCGTACCATGACCGACGCGCGCGATGCTTCGGGCAACCTTCTTCCCGATGCGGAACGGCTCGCGGCGTTCGGCTGCTGGTTGCGCCGGGCTTCGCTGGACGAACTGCCAGAGTTTTTCAACGTGCTCAAGGGCGACATGAGCCTGGTGGGACCTCGCCCGCTGTTGATGGAATACCTGCCCCGTTACACTCCGGAGCAAGCCCGGCGACACGAGGTCCGCCCTGTGGCAGGCCGCCGCATCTTCGGTCGGAGAAGCGAGGTTAGCAGGGTGGCGCGACTGAAGATACTTATAAGGCCATCGCACCACCCTGATCGGTGAGGCCCCATCAATCGTCAATCATCAATCATCAATATCAAGCGTGAAACGAACGGTGGACTTTCTGCTGGTTTTCGTGACCAGTCCAGTGTGGCTGCCGCTTTTGGGCG
>JBAXTC010000191.1:0-11113 GCA_037130375.1 Verrucomicrobiota bacterium
GGCCGGCTAAAGCCGGGACTCCAAACGAAGGCAGCCGCATCGCCATCATCTTCAATGGATCGCCCCTCTCCAACGGCGACTGCGGTTCGGGGGAGAGCGAAATCCGCCGTTGGATTCTGGAGAGCGACTGGCTCGACGCCATCGTCACTGAGCCTTACGAAAAATCCTTCACCGCCGTCACGGTCACCAAAGAACAGGCGTTCTATTGCTGCGAACCCACCTCCCTCGCCCCCAGCGGGGGAGAGGGTCGGGGTGAGGGGGCAACGATCACCTTTCGCGCCCGCGTGAAAAAGGGTGGCAAGGAATCCACCGTTCAACTGACGCTAACCGCCAAAGACAACGCGTCCAAGAAATTCAAGGCCGCCTTCGGTGACGCCGATGAAATCCTCTCCGTCGAATGGACGCACCGGCACTACGTGTCGGACGACGAATACATCCCCCACGGCGAGGACATCGAGGCGTTCCTGAAACGGGAAATTGCCAAGCCGATCATCCGTTGGGAGGACAGCCCACAGCTTGGCTACGAAATTCTCCCCAACAAATACTTCTACCGCTACCAGCCGCCCACGCCCGCCAAAGAGTTGCTGGCGGAGTTTTGGAAGCTGGAGAAAGAGGCGGAGGAGATGCTAAAAGGACTGGACCAATGAAAAGCGAAAACGACTTGTCCGTGCTGGCAACGCCGGAATACCGGCGGTTTATCGAGGAATTGAAGGTGCGGGTGGTTTCCGCCCGCATCTCAGCGGCACGGTCCGTGAACTGCGACCTCATCCTGCTCTACTGGGACATCGGGCGCGGGATCGTGGAGAAACAGCGGGTGCTCGGCTGGGGCGATTCGGTGGTGGAAATGGTTGCCGCAGATCTCAGGCGTGCTTTTCCTGACAGCCGGAGTTTTTCGTCCGATAATCTCTGGCGGATGAGGCAGTTTCACATCGCCTACTCCGACGCCACATTTCTGGGACACGCCGTCCCAGAAATCACCCCGGCAAAGTCCGAAAGCGGTCAACCGGCAATTCTGGGACAAGCTGTTCCAGAAATCGGTCCAGCAGGGATTGCTCTTGCCAGTGGCGCGACATCTCCAGCTCTTGAACTACTCGCCGCTGTTCCTTGGGGACAGAACCTGCTAATCCTCAAGAAGCTCCCCGACCCCGCCGCCCGCCTCTACTACCTCCGGGCGGTGGACTCCGGGTTGCTGACGCTGTATTGGCATGTCGGCCGGCGCATCCGGAAGGACATCCTGAAGGAGAAGCGGGCGGAGTATGGGGAACGAATTGTCTCCGCATTGGGGAGACAATTGGCGGCTGAATTCGGGCGCGGATTGGGCACGCGAAATCTGTTTCGCATGATCCGGTTCGCGGAGGTGTTCCCCGATTTTGAGATAGTGTCCGCACTGCGGACACAATTGGGATGGACGCATTTCCGCCAGGTCATCGCCCTCGACGATCCGCTGAAGCGCGACTTTTACGCGGAGATGTGCCGCATCGAGCAATGGAACACGCGAACGCTGGAAAAGAAGATCGGCTCGATGCTGTTCGAGCGCACGGCCCTGTCCAAGAAGCCGGACCAGCTCATCCGACAGGAACTCGACGCGTTGCGCGCCGAGGACAAGCTGACGCCCGATCTGGTCTTCCGCGATCCCTACGTGCTGGACTTTCTCCGGCTGCACGATTCGTATGCGGAACAGGACATCGAGGCGGCGATCCTGCGCGAGATGGAGTCGTTCATCCTGGAATTGGGCGTGGGGTTCTGCTTCGTGGCGCGGCAGAAGCGGAGCATGATGCCGTGCGGCTCGCCCGGGCGCGGCTGGCGGCCGGGAGGATTGACCATGGCTAAAGCGAAGCAAGCCTCGGAACTGGTGTTCCAAAAGCACATCGCGACTTATCTCAAACAAAACCGCATCACATTCCGCCCGCATTTTTACTTTGGGGCAGCCGCGCCCGGCCTTCACTCTCGATTTGCTGGCTGGCCGACCGGTTGCACAGTCAACCGTCAGTTGCCATGGACCCCTTCCAGGCCACTGTTGGACCGCGCCAAGACTCCGGCGGAACGGGAGCGCGTCGAAAAGTTCCTCACCGTCCACGGCCAGGGCAAGGACGGCTACGAAGCCGAGGCGCGCAAGCTGGAAACCACCCGTTACCGGGCCGGGATGCCGCGCTCCAATGACGGCGCGCTCCTGTTTCTGCAAACCATGCTCGCCAAGAAGATTCCGTTCGGAGTTCCGCCTTCAGGCGGTTCCGGCGGGCCGGCTAAAGCCGGGACTCCAAACGAAGGCAGCCGCATCGCCATCATCTTCAACGGCTCGCCCCTCTCCAATGGCGACTGCGGCTCGTGGGAGAGCGAAATCCGCCGTTGGATTCTGGAGGGCGACTGGCTCGACGCCATCGTCATGCTGCCTGACCAGTTGCCCGATAACACCGGACGACTGCACCTCGAACCGTCCGAAGAAATCGGACGGTTGAAAACGGCTGGCGGGAGCCGACCGACAATGTTATCCCAAAGCTTGGAGAATTTGTTATGACTGAACCCGATGGCAATCCTAAAGCGCGAATGGCGCTGTTTCAGAAGCGCGAAATCCGCCGCACCCTGCACAACGCCGAATGGTGGTTTGTCATCACGGATATCATCGTCGCCCTGACGGATTCCGCTGATCCTTCCGAATACTGGAAGAAGATGCGCAAACGGGATCCGGATTTGGGCAAAGCCCTCCAAGGGGGGGGACAATTTGTCCCCCCCCTTGCGGTGGAATTCGCTACGGCGGGCGGGCCGCAGAAACTCCAGTGCTGGAACATCGAGGGCATATTCATTTCATCGCCGAGGATCTCCTCTGGGCCTTCCTCAAAGCCACCCAGGCCGACACGCTCAAAAAGTTGGAGGAAGATTACAGCACGGACGCGCGGGACGAGGTGTTCAAGGCGTTGCGCAAGGAACTGGAGCGCAAACCGCTCTGGATGATTCTGCGGGATGGCCTCGAAGTGAAGAAGAGCGTGCGGCTGCTGCTCTACTACCCCAAGCCGCGGTCCGCCGCGAGCGCCGGGGCGGCGGGCTACGCTCAAAACCGCATCACCTTCCGCCCGCATTTTTACTTTGGGGCAGCCGCGCCCGGCCAGGCGCCCAAGGAGATTGATTTCGTTTTCTTCCTGAACGGCCTGCCCATTGTGGACCTGGAATTGAAGCACGAGGCGAATCAGAACGTGCATGATGCCGTCAAGCAATTCGCCGACCGCGACCATCAGCACAAGATTTTCTCGCACCCGTTCCTTTACCTCGCCGCCGACACCAGCGTTCCGCAAACCGACCGAACCCGACGCCGAAGCGCCGGAGCTCGATCCGGAGGAACAGCTTGCCAAGGTCATCCGCGAGCACGACCTCAACCAGTTGTTCGTCGCGTTCACCGCCACGCCCTCACAGGCCACGCTCGATCTGTTCGGCAAACCTTTCGACAGCTACACCGAGGCCGAGGCCATCGCCGAGGGTTACATCGTGGATGTCGCGGCCAGCATCATTACCTACAAGACGCTCTACAACTTGCATTGCCATTTCGTCCCGCCCGGGGGCGAGGGAGACAGCATGTTCCTCGACAAACCGGTCGCGGACCGCAACGCCGTGCAGACCGTGTCGCGCCTGAACCGCTGCCACGAAGGCAAGAGAGACGTGGTGGTCGTGGACTTCACCAACAACGCAGCGGCCATCCTCAAGGCGTTTCAGAAATATCGCAAAGGCACACCGTTTGAGCCGGAAGAACCGGACAAGGACCTGTGTTCTGTCACCGACCGCGCCTCCGGCATCATCCTGGCCCACAACCACCCCGAGGGCGGCGTCGAACCCTCGGACGCCGACACCGACACCACCCGCCGCATCAAGCAAGCCGGCGAAATCGTCGGTATCCATCTCCTCGACCACATCATCTTCAACCTCACTACCTACTTCAGCTTCCTGGAAGCCGGAAAGCTCTGACTCGCCCCCATGCCCAACCAGCCAGCCTCTCGACGCCCGCGCCCGCGCCGACTCGCCTGACGCCGGCACGAGCACCACCGCTGAAAGCTTTAACCTTTGTCATTAAACATTGTTGTTGCGTTTGACCCGGAAATATGCAGCTTTCATTCCGAACGAACAAGTTGCGGAAAGACATAGAAAGTGGCCAATGGAAGAACCATTTCAAACCTCATTTCACCCTCAAAACCGCTGTAAAACCCCGAAACAATGGCGCGTCCGACAGAACTTTAACCTGTAACCTTCTGATCCGAAGCCCGTTTTTTATCGAAGTATCCTGCACGCCATTTCCTTTGGATTGTTATACCGACATGTATTGTGCCTCGTGTTTACAGGGGTAAAGTTCGCAGCACTATTTTTACGGTTTGTCGCAGTCTTGGTGAACCGACTTTTTCTAACGGCTTCGGATTTTCTTCAACGCAGGATTGGTTTGTCAGGTTTGTCAGGAGTGAAGGGCAACTTTTCGCTGGTGAGGTTTCCGGCACTTCGAAGCGACCTCACAGGGCAGTCGCTTCACTCCATGCTTTCCAGTGATCCCATTTCCTGGGTAAAATGGATAAATGAGCGACATCACGCGCGTCCTCGAACGCGTCGAGCAAGGCGATCCCGCAGCCGCCACGGACCTGATGCCACTGGTGTACGAAGAGCTGCGAAGGCTGGCGGCGCACAAAATGGCCCAGGAGAGGCCTGGCCAGACGTTGCAGCCGACAGCGCTCGTGCACGAAGCGTGGTTACGCCTGAACGAATCGAACCGGCAGGAGTGGCGCGGGCGCGAGCACTTTTTCCGCGCCGCGGCGGAGTCGATGCGCCGAATCCTCGTCGAAAAAGCCCGACGCAAGTCGCGATTGCGCCATGGCGGGGAGTTCGAGCGGGTGGATTGCGAGTTGATTGATCTGCCCATCGCTATGGACGACGAGAAATGCCTGGCGGTCCACGAAGCCCTCGACCGACTGGCGGAACTCGACCCTAGGAAGGCGGAGGTGGTGAAAATGCGTATCTTCGTCGGCCTGGAGGTTAAGGAAATCGCCGCGGCGCTTAATGCCTCGGAGAAGACCGTGGGAAGGGACTGGGCGTTCGCCAAGGCGTGGCTTTCCCGAGAATTGAAAAGGGGGTGTAGACTCCCTCAAATCGGATGTCCGATTTGACCTGAAGACGTCGCCAGATGGTATGGAACGATGAACCGAAGCGGTCCATGAGCAAGTTCAACGATAAAGTGGAAGCCATTTTCGAGGCGGCTCTGGCTTTGGAAACGGAGGCGCAGCGGGCGGCCTATCTGAGCCGGGCCTGTCCCGATCCCGAATTGCGTCGGGAAGTCGAGTCTCTCCTGGCAGCCCACCAGAACCCGGACCCCATTCTTGACGCGAAAACCAAACGTGTGGAACCGCCTGCCTGCCAAGGCGCGTTCGTAAGCGCCGGCACGGTGTTTGGCGCTTACCGCATTATACGCGCGCTGGGCCAAGGCGGCATGGGCGCGGTTTACGAAGCCGAAGAAATCGAGAGCGGACGCCGCCTCGCCCTGAAGGTGCTCAGCCAGGCCCTGGATTCGCCCGTGGCCCGGAAGCGGTTCCTTCGAGAGGGCCTCCTGGCCGCATCCGTCAACCACCCGAACATTGTGTATGTGTTCGGAACCGACGAGATTGATGGGCAGCCGGTGATCGCCATGGAACTGGTGAGGGGTGGCACGCTCAAGGAGCGTGTTCAACCGGACCAGCCGATGGCCGCGGCCGAAGCGGTGGACGCAATTCTTCAGATCATCGCGGGGCTGGAGGCCGCCGCGGCCCTGGGCGTGTTGCATCGCGACATCAAACCCTCAAATTGTTTCGTCGGAACGGACGGAACGGTCAAAGTGGGCGACTTCGGTTTGTCCATCTCGAGCGCCGTGGGCGGCGAGACGAAGCTGACGATGACCGGTTCGTTCATGGGCACGCCGGCCTTTTCGCCGCCGGAACAATTGCGGGGCGCTGGTTTTACTATTGAGGGCGACATTTACGCCGTGGGGGTGACACTCTACTACCTTCTGACGGGCCGGACACCTTTTCAAGGCGACGACCTGGTGCGGCTGCTGGCCACGGTGCTGGAGCGCGAGCCGGATTCGCCTGCCCAATTGCGGCCAGAACTTCCGGAGGGACTTTGCCGCGCGGTCTTGCGCTGCTTGGAAAAGCAGCCGGCCAAGCGCTTCCGGAATTATGCCGAGCTTCGCACCGCCTTGCTACCCTATAGTTCGGCAGCGCCCACCCCGGCGACGCTCAGCCTGCGTTTCTTGGCCGGGTGCATTGACTACACGTTAGTCCTTATCGCCTGGGTTTTCCTGACTCTGCTGTCGAGCGGGCATTGGGACGCTTTCTTAAACCGCGACTTGCACCCGGGCACAAACATATTCATCAGCGCCTTCACTACCGGGCTTTACCTGCTCTATTTCGCGGTGTTCGAGGGCCTTTGGGGTGTGTCCATCGGCAAACGGATCTGCGGGCTCCAGGTCACCGGCCCCAGCCGCGGCTTGCCTGGAGTGCCCCGGGCCCTGCTTCGTGCGGTGATCGCCAATGGGCTGCCCGCTCTCCCGGGTTTGCTCATCTTGTGGCGTTTTCAAAGAGCTGAGGATGCTTTCGCCCTGCCCATCGTGGCGCTGCTCTTTTGCACTGCGCGGCGAAAAAACGGTTTTGCCGCTGTGCAGGATCTGTTGACGCGCACCAGGGTCACTCGCAAAATCGCGTATGGAGCGCGGCCCGGCCTGGAGGCAGCCGAGGACCGGCCCGCCCCCGCGGGAAGAAGCCCCCAGCTTGGCCCGTATCATATCTTGGAAACGCTGGGCCGGAGCGGCGCGGATGAGACGCTGCTGGGTTTCGATCCGCGCCTGCTGCGCAAAGTGTGGATCCGCAAGCTGCCAGCGGGCGCGCCACCGGTGGCACCGGCTTTGCGTAGCCTGGCCCGCGTTGGGCGCCTGCGCTGGCTCAACGGGAAACGCTCTGCCGAGGAGTGCTGGGATGCCTATGAGGCCGTGCCGGGCAAGCCGCTGTCAGGCCTTATGCACCGCCGGCAGCCTTGGAGTCAGGTCCGTTTCTGGCTGCTGGACCTGGCAGAGGAAATGGCCGCAGGTCTCAAGGACCAATCGCTTCCCGCGATTCTGGAACTAGATCGAGTTTGGATCACGGCCGATGGCCGCGCCAAGCTGCTGGATTTTCCCGTTCCGGGAGACGCCGCGCACCCGGACCAGTCAGAGCGTGCAGCGGCGGCCAACGCCTCAGGCGCGGCCTCTGGTCCGCAACTCTTCCTGAGTCAGGTCGCCTCGGCCGCCCTGGCAGGTCGCCCAATAGCGGCGGCAGACACCCGGAGGGCGGCGCTGGCCTTTCCGTTGCCCCTTCATGCCAGGGGCCTGCTGGGTGAACTGCAGGCCGGACTCGAGCCTGCCCTCTTGGCGGAGCGCCTCAAGCCGCTCTTGAACAAGCTCGCGTTTATTTCACTCCGACGCCGACTGGGCCTGATCGCTGGCGGCGCTGCGGTTCCGCTGGCGGCGGCCACTGTTTTTGCTGCGGTTTTCCTGGTCCAGCCGAAGTTGCCTGGGTTGCCCTGGGCCAACAGCTCCGAGCCCGGCGCCCTCGGTCAGTGTCTGGCGCGACTTGCCATGCCCAAGACGGTTCAGAGTCTGCCGACCGCTGTCCAGTCAGCCCAGACATCACAGGTACTTACCGTGACCTACGATGACAACACGACTTCGAAGTGGGAGCAGAGTTTTAGCGAGTGGTTTACTCCCCAGCAATACCGTGGGGAGTCCAATGCCTTGACGATGGCTTACCGTGACCGCAGCAACGGCACACAAGAAGACGCCACATTCCACCTCTATGGGTATCGTTTCCCACTGGACAACAACCGGGTGGCGCGGAGCCTCACGCTGCCAACGAACCCGAACCTCGAGGTGCTGGCTCTAACACTGGAGGCCCCAGCCACCCCGATTGATCTTTCGCCCGCCTTTAACCGGACAAACGGCATCGTAGCCGATGGATCCACCTTTAGGGAGGAAAGCAGCGAACGTGAAGCTCTCGAGGTGTACATCGCGGGCCGGTTTCGCCAGGCCATTACCAACCCGGCCACTTGGACCAGCCTGGCGGGGGCCTTGATCCCTCCCGACCAACGAACGGCAGCCGAGCGACTGGTGGCCGCGCGACCTGTGCCCACAGAAAAGGAGTTCAGGCAGGCGGCCGGCATCGTGGAACCTTCTCTGAAAAACGCATCGTCCGGCGGGCGGGAGAAGGACCTCGTGGGCTTCGTTTTCCTCCTGGTTGAGGTGATCGCGTGGACCTTGCTGGCCGCCAGCGCCCTTCCCAGCCTGATGGCGGCGTTGCTCTTTCGCGGCGGACTGGTCTTGCGGATGCTGAGTCTGGCCATCGTGAAAAAGGACGGAGCCAAGGCCTCGCGCCTCCGGATCTTTTGGCGGAGCCTCATCGCCTGGTGTCCGGCCCTGCTGCTGCCCAAGCTCATGTCACTCCTGGCTCCCTTGTTGGGCGCGGTGCCCGAGGGGAGCGCCGTGGGGATGGTCCTTCTGCTGATTCCAGCCAGCGGTCTGCTGGTTTGGGCCGCTTTGCTGCCGGAACGTGGCCTGCACGACCGCTTGGCTGGAACCTGCCTGGTCCCACGCGAGTAAGTCAGGTGCCCGGTTAAGTCTTTGCTGTCCGACCCCAGGAAGGCGGAGGTGCTGCGCAAACACGGGGGGTAATCCGGCTATGAATACCTCTACCACCACCTTCTCCCGGCGGTTTAGGAAACCAAAGGGGCAGCCTCTGGTTCGCCGGTGGCATGGGGAGCGTCGTAAGTGGTCCGATCTTTGTCATCAACACGGACGGCACGGGGTTCAACCAACTGAGCGACGGTACCCGTACGGATTTCAATCCCACTTGCACGCGGGACGGCCTCAACACCACCATCTGGAATCGGAAGAACGACATGACGGGCGGCTTCTACTTGATGCAGAGCAAGGTGGGCAACCAGTTGACTTGTCAACGCAAACGGGCTTCGGTCCACGTTCGTTGGCCCGACCAGCTCAAGGGTTCAAAGAGAGGACAAAACATTCTTCAAATTAATGTCCGATCTGATCCGAAAACGTCGCCAGATGGTATGGAACGACGAACCAGATACCTATGTTAAAGCCACCCCAGAATGATGCGGAGGTCGCCCAGACGCTCGGCTTACGCGCGAAGCCGAAGCGGCCTTTCCCTTCGAGGCATGGCTTCCTTTCGCTTTTCGCACTTCTGGCGCTGGTCGGAGGCTATTACTACTGGCAGACCATGATGGTCGCACGGACCCCGCGCTTTGAGGTAAGCCAGGCTAAACGTGGCAACCTGACGGTGACCGTGACGGCGACCGGCACCTTGCAGCCGGTGAATACGGTTGAGGTTGGGGCTGAGATTTCCGGCCGCCTTGAACGGGTCCCCGTGGATTTTAACGCGCACGTGAAGAAGGGCGAAACGCTCGCCGAAATCGACACTAAACAACTGCGTGCCCAAGTCGAGCGGTCCGAGGCGGGGTTGGAAGCCGCCGAAGCTGGGATCAAACAAGCCCAGGCGACGCTTCTGGAGGCAAGTCAGAACGCCAAGCGAGCCGAACAACTGGCCGGCTCCAAACTCATTCCAGAACAGGAACTCGATGCGGCGCGCGCGACTCTGGCCCGATCCGAGGCAGCCGTCGCCAGTGCGAAAGCGCAGGTGACGGTATCCCGGGCCCTTCTGAACGCAGACCGAACCAACCTGGAGAAGGCAGTCATTCGGTCGCCAATTGACGGAATTGTGCTCGCGCGCAAGGTGGAACCGGGTCAGACGGTTGCCGCAACCTTTCAGACACCGATCCTATTTAAATTGGCCGAAGATCTGACTCGCATGAAGCTCATCGTCAATGTCGATGAAGCTGATGTGGGCATGGTCAGGGAAGCCCAGTCGGCCACTTTTCGAGTCGATGCGTATCCGGACCGAGAGTTTTCCGCGCGGATCACCTCCGTGCGCAACGAGCCATTAACCGTTCAAGGAGTGGTGAGCTACGAGGCCATCTTAACCGTGGATAACTCGGAGGAATTGCTTCGCCCAGGAATGACCGCTACTTCAACGATAAGAACAGAAACACGCACCAACGTCCTTCTCGTCCCCAATGCCGCGCTGCGCTTCGTGCCGCCGGGTGCGACTCTCCCAACGCTCCCAGAAGCGGCGATGGCAGGTCGAGAAGCGACGCCGAGCTATGTTTGGATTTTGCGCGACACCAAGCCTGCACCGGTGCGCGTCAAGAAGGGGATCACGGACGGTCGCTTCACCGAGATGCTTTCGGGTGAAGTTGCGGCGGGGATGAAACTGCTCGTGGACCTTGCCGCCAAGGGAAAATGAATTCCTCCCTTCAACCGAATCAGCCGAACGGTGGGATGCTGTTGGAACTGAAGAGCGTCACCAAGGTCTATTGTCGGGGGGAGGTGGAAGTGAAGGCACTTGCTGGCATCGACCTGTCTATTCACCGGGGAGAATTCGTGGCCGTCATGGGACCGAGCGGCTCCGGAAAATCCACATGCATGAATCTCCTCGGTTGTCTCGATACGCCGACTTCGGGGAGTTACCTGTTCCGGGGAATCGAAGTGGGCACGCTTTCGCGCGACCAGCGGGCGCTGCTGCGCCGCCACTATTTGGGATTCGTTTTTCAAGGATTCAATCTTCTAGCCCGGACAACCGCCTTGGAGAACCTGGAACTGCCAATGATCTATCGCGGGATTCCACCGGCTGAACGCCACCACAACGCGCGCATGGCTCTGCGAGCGGTCGGTTTGGAAGATCGCGAGACCCATACGCCAGCCGAACTTTCGGGCGGCCAGCAACAGCGCATTGCCATCGCCCGCGCCATCGTCACCAACCCGGACCTGATACTGGCCGATGAACCGACCGGGAATCTCGACTCCGCTCGCAGCGTGGAGATTATGGAACTGCTCGTCCGCCTCAACCAGGAACGTGGCATGACTATTGTCATGGTCACGCATGAGCCCGGCATGGCCGCCTTTGCCAGAAGGGTTGTTCATTTCAAGGATGGGCTGATTGCTGCGGACGAACTCTCCAAACCATGAACCTGCTCACCACCTTTATTCTGGCCATTCGCGAGGTGCGGCGAC
>JBAXTC010000192.1:0-11066 GCA_037130375.1 Verrucomicrobiota bacterium
AGGTTCGCTTCAATGAAAAGGTGTTCCACAGCGACAATCCGGAACCGCTCGGCAATGGCGCCTCGATGAATTGTTACGCGACGCCGTCGCCGGTGATTGAGCCGGGCCGGGTCTATGTCCACTTTGGCAGGTTTGGGACGGCGTGCCTGGATACGAGCACTGGCAAGGTGCTTTGGAAACGGGAAGACCTGCAATGCCGTCATTACCGCGGCCCGGCTTCGTCGCTGATCGCGTTCGAGAACCTGGTGATTCTGACGATGGACGGCGTCGATCTACAGTTTCATGTGGCGCTGGACAAGCAGACCGGCAAAACCGTCTGGAGAATGGATCGCTCGGTTCCGTGGAACGATGAGAACGTGCCGGGGCAACTGGCGAAGGATGGGGATTTGCGCAAAGCCCACAGCACGCCGTTGATCGTGACCGCCGCCGGGAAACCGCAGATGCTCAGCGCCGGCGCCAAGGCGGCTTATGGCTACGACCCACGAACCGGACGGGAACTGTGGCGGGTTCAGTACCCGGATTACTCGGCCGCTCCCCGACCGGTGTTCGACCGCGGGGTGGCCTTCATTATTACTGGCGGGTCAAAAAGGGAGATGTGGGCGGTGAAGACGGATGGACAAGGCGATGTGACAGGCACACACGTAGCTTGGAAGCTCGGCAAGCATATAGCCCGATACGCTTCGCCCCTCTTGGTGGATGGCTTAATCTACACCGCGGCCGAGGAGAACTACGTGACCTGCATCGACGCTGCCACCGGACAAGTAGTCTGGACGGAGGGGATTGGCGGCAAATTCGCCGCTTCGCCGCTGTACGCCGATGGGCGGCTCTATTTCTTCGATCAGAAGGGCACGACGACGGTTCTCAAACCGGGCCGCGCTTTGGAGGTGTTGGCCACCAACACCCTGGATGGCGGCTTTATGGCGTCGCCGGCAGTCGCCGGCAAGTCGTTCTTTCTGAGAACAAGAACCCATCTTTACCGGGTCGAGTCCATCCCCTCCGAAACCAAATAAAGTTAGTCGCAGGCTTCAGCGGGCTGCGCTCCGTCATCGGGGTCGCGCTCAGGGCGGATACAATCCAGATCAACTGGTTTCCTTGCCTGACTATCTCTGGACCCGGGCGCTGCCATTGTTGACAAGCGCCTCGACTTCCTTAAGAGAGGCCATCGAGGCGTCGCCGGGCGTGGTCATTGCGAGCGCGCCGTGCGCCGCGCCGTATTCGACGGCTTTCTGGGGGTCGCTGAACTTCATCAGGCCGTAAATCAGCCCGCTGGCGAAGCTGTCGCCGCCGCCGACGCGGTCCAGGATTTCCGCATCCTCGCGGCTGGGCGCTTCATAAAAGCTGCCGCCAGCCCAGCAAATCGCGCCCCAGTCGTTGCGCGAAGCCGACTTTACCCTGCGGAGCGTAGTGGCGGTGACCTTGAAATTCGGATACGCCTTCACCGCGCTCTCAATCATCCCTTTGAACGCCCTCACATCGATCTTCGAGATGTGCTCGTCCATCCCCTGGACATTGAAGCCAAGGCAAGCGGTGAAGTCTTCCTCGTTGCCGATCATGACATCCACGTGTTTAGCAATCTCCCGGTTGACCTCCTGGGCGCGTTTTTGGCCGCCGATGCTCTTCCAGAGCGATGGACGATAGTTCAGATCGTAGGAGACGATAACGCCGTGCTTTCGGGCAGCCTGAACAGCTTCAACCACGAGTTGGGGCGTGGTATCGCTCAGCGCAGCGAAGATTCCGCCGGTGTGCAGCCAGCGAACACCGAGTTCGCCGAAGATGTGATCCCAATCAAAGTCGCCCGGCTTGAGTTGGCTGGCCGCCGTGTGGCCGCGATCCGAAATCCCTGCTGCGCCGCGGACTCCGAAGCCGCGCTCAGTGAAATTCAAGCCGTTGCGCACCGCGCGGCCAACCCCGTCATACGGAATCCATTTGATGAATTCGGTATCCACGCCCCCCTGGAGGATGAAGTCTTCCAACAACCGCCCTACGTCGTTGTCGGCAAATGCGGTGCAAACCGCCGTTTTGAGTCCGAAGCACCGCCGCAAGCCTCGGGCGACGTTGTATTCGCCGCCGCCCTCCCACACTTTGAACTCTCGCGCCGTCCGCACACGCCCCTCGCCCGGATCGAACCGCAGCATGATTTCGCCCAATGCGATCAAATCGTACTTGCATGAACCGGCAGGTTTAAGGTTAAGAACAGCCATAACTTTACGAGTTTAAATTGCGTCTCGGAAGAATCTGGGAGGAAATATGGCGGGACTCAATCAATTTCAACCGCCACATCGGCGCCGACAGCGAACACATTATTTGCTTTTTGTACGAGATTGTGGTGTATTGAAACACCGACGCGACAACAGGCCGAGGGCCCGCGGCGGAGAACAGTTACATGAATTGATTATGTCAGCGACGATTGAAGAGACTCCGATCATCCGGAAGACCATGGAACTATGCCAAACGATTTTGGCCGAGCCCAGCATGCAGGCTCTCCGCCAACGCATCGACGCATTTATGGGCGATCAGAAAGCCCGTGCCCAATACGACGGACTCCTCACCAAGAGCCAGGCGCTGCAACAGAAACAGCAATCGTCGATGCCGCTCACTGGCGAAGAAATCGCCGACTTCGAGCAACATCGCGACTCGCTTATGCAAGACCCGGTTGCGCGCGGGTTCCTCGATGCCCAGGAGGAGTTGCACCACGTCCAGAAATCCATCGAGAAATACGTCAGCAAGACGCTCGAATTGGGCCGGTTGCCCTCCGAGGAAGAAATGAGCGCCGGCTGTTGCGGCCATGATGGCTGCGGCTGCGGCCACTGATCGGCGGCTGCTCAGGAAAAGAACTCGCGCCCGCGCCATATCTGGAACCAGCCGGTGTCGGAATTCCTTTCGACAAAGACGAATTCCTTGGCGGCCTTGCCGCCACCAATCGCGGCGTCGCGCCAATAATCCCAATACTCGACCTTCGCCGGTGCTACCTTGGCCGGCGCGCCTTTGCCGTCCAGCGTGGTCTCAGCCACCACGAGGACTGCCGCCTCGTAAGACTCCCGCAGATCGTTAATGCGAGTGAAGGTCGTCTCGACGCCGGACGTGTCGTCGGTGATCTTAAACAGGCCGGTCGTATCTTTGACCACCCCGAGAAAGTCCTCCGCAAACTCGAACTCATCGCACAGTTGCAGCAGCAGCGAGTCATTTGCGCCGGCCTGATTCGGCACGACCCGCAGACGCGCGGTCATGGCGTCATCGGCGTCCATCGATTTTGTGTTAACTCCGGTCAGAACATAATCTGTAAAATGAAAGTCCTGGCCTTGAATCCGCCGCGTGTATTCCCGGATCTCCCGCACGGTGAAATTATAGCTGGCAAATTCCGGACCGCTGGCATAAGCCACGGGCACGGCTGAACCGACGCGCAGGTCGAGTGGATTGGAGAAGGCCACGCCCGCGCCATTGCCATTCGCGCCGCCGCGCATCCGCTCACAAAGCATCTCCCAAAGCGTCTTCCCTTTGTTCTCAGCTTCCATACTCTTTCACTTCATTTAACCGGTTTAGCCCCCCAAAATAGCCGCCACCACCCGCCCCACTACATAGCACAGCCCGAGGATGAAGCAGCCAACCACGATCGCCAGGGCCACATTGCCTTGCTTGAGCAGGTCGTTGAAATCGAGTTTAGGGGTTAGTTTGTCGAAGGTTACGTAGCCGAACACGATCAAGAGAATGGCGACGATGCCGAAGGCGACCGTGGATACGACATCGGTCAGGAGGTAGTCGGGCAGATGGAGTTGCATGGGTGTTTAGGCGCTTGAATGGTTAAATATGTCAGATGAGTTAAATAAGGCCGGAGGAAAGTCAAGTTGCGGCTTGCCATCGTTTGAACCAGATCAGCCAGATAAAAAGACCCGAGACGGCAAGTGCCGTCGGGACGCCAAGCACCCAGAAAGCGATCACTCCCGCGGTGGTTGGCCGATTGCTGTAAGTTTGGGCCACATACCGGTCCGAATACATCAGGTCCCGGTCCAGACCGGCCGGCACGTAACTGGGATCTCGCGGCGCCTGCTGCGCTTCCAGTTGTTCGACCCGCGCCTCTAATTGCTGGTCGGTCGCCACCAGTGCATGGTAGCGCGCCGGATCCATGTCGTAGCGATGGTGGTAGGCCCACCAGGCCCGATCATCCAGCGAGCGGTCCATCAGCCACCACCAGAACAGGCTGTTGTAAGGATCATGGTAAGTCACCCACGGCCGAGACGAGTAAGGGTTGAACACATTGTAGATCCGCACCGACCGGGTTGAAATAACAGCCGCGTCGGGCACATAAACCCTGGACCGATAGGAACGGCTGTCGGGTCCGGGGAGCGGCGGCGATTTGACCCGGTACGACGGCGCATCCGCGGGCGGTCGCTGGGCGTCGGCGGGGGTGACCGGCGTCCCACCCTCCATCGCTTTGAACTGCGCGAGTTTTGCCTTGCTGACATCCTCCTTCCTGGCGCGCGCCGCTGCGTTGTCGAAAGTGAACCGAGCGGGATTCGAGTCCGGTTTAACTCTGGGCGAAGCCTTGGCCACCGGAGCGGCGCTTTCATTCCGAGAGTTGGACGCAGACGTGCGGCCTGAGCCGGAAGTGTAACTCTTGCCCGAAGCGTAGCTGTGCCGGTCGTTATCGCTCCAGGTCGAGCCGCCACTGTAACTCTTACCGCTGCTCGAGGTGAAGCTCTTCCTCGCGCTTCCCCCACCGCCCGAACTGCGGCTGCCTCCTCCTCCACCCGCAGAGGAACTCGAACTATGGGTTCCGCTCCCGCCGCTGCCGGCAACGCTTGAACTTACACTATGGCTTCCGGAGCTGGAACTGTGACTGCCTCCAGAACTCGAACTGCGCGAGGATGACGAGTAGCTGTGGCCGCCGCCGCTGCTGTAGCTCTTGGCTGCGCTGCTGAACGGAAGCCAGCCGGAGAGCAGGGTGGCTGCCAGCAAACAAATCACCGTTCGCATTGGACGCTTCATGGCTGAAACCAGAAGCATGATTTCACTTCATGGGAGATTACCCGGAGAAACCTCCTCGGAATACTGAACCATCGCCTGACAGAATTTCGGTGCAACGGGGGCTTCGAGATTCTCGCAGGGTTGAACGACATAAGGGCTGCCGTATAACTCCCAATCCTGGCCGAGCATATCATTCACCGCGAAGTCCAAAGATTCGAGGCTGCTCTTGCATACCGTTTTGTACGATCCAGTTCTCATGCAGGAAGAGTGCCCATCACGCCGCACGGGGCAAGACCAATCTTGAACGAAGCGCACGCGCCATTTGCCCTGAGCCGGGATTGCCCCCCGGGGTAAAGCGGCGCCGGCCGCCGATCAAACAGGTCAATGATCACCCGCCGGACGATTCGTAGGGCGCTTTTTCTCCGCCGAGTCGGTGCTCGCCAGCAGCAGGACGAATCGTTAGCATCCATGTCTAAACTTGTGACGAGATCGCCACTTATGACACGACGGTGCCGAGCCTGCCTGGGGATGCTGATGCTGACCCTCGCCATGCTCGGCACCTCGGCCGCCAGCCCCAAACGGATTCTTATCCTGGACCTGTTTGGGCGCGATGCTGCGCCGTTTAGTGCCGCGATATTGGCATTCCTGGAAGGCCAAAACAAGACCCATCCGGTGGACCTCGTGGGGCCCAGTGGTGAGGCGGGTGTGAATAGCGTCATCCAGTTCCGCCAGCCGGGCTTTTGGGAGCGTTACCGGTGGCCGATCGTCGGCATGATCCTGTTTTGCCTTTTTCAAGCCGCTTTGACCATCGGTTTGCTGGTTAACCGGGCCAAACGACGCCAGGGGGAGGCGGAGGCGACACTGATTGCCGATATCTCGTCGAAGTTTGTGAATCTTCCGCCCAGCGAGGTGGACCGCGAGATCATGGATGCCGAGCGCCGCATCTGCGAGTTGCTCGACCTCGATCTGTCGGCGCTTTGGCAGTTGTCGGACGAGGCCCCGGGTTTCTTCACCCTCACCCACCTCTACAGCGCCCAAGAAGGCCCGCAACCTCCCGGGCGGCTGCGCCAAGAAGATTTTCCCTGGGTCAGACAGCAAATGCTGGCTGGCCGCATCGTGGCCATTTCTTCGCTGGAGGAACTGCCGGCGGAAGCCGCCCGGGACCGGGAAGTCTCGCGCCAATTAGGCATTAAATCGAATTTGACCATCCCACTCTCGGTGGGCGGCGAGCCGCCTGTTGGCATCCTGGGCCTCAATACGACGCGGGCGGAACGCGACTGGCCGGACGCGCTGGTGAAACGGCTGCAACTGGTAGCCCAAATCTTCACCAACGCTCTCGCTCGCAAGCGCAACGACCAGGCGTTGCGCGAGAGCGAGTTTCGGCTGAACCTGGCGGCAGACTCCGCCGAGGCCGGGCTCTGGGTAATGGATTGCGGCACGCACGTCTTCTGGGTTACGGAGAAGGCTCGGATGATCTTCGGGTATTCGCCGACGGAAGTCATCACCATGGAGCGTTTAAAGACGTCAGTTCATCCCAACGATTGGGATCTCGTTCAGGGAAGCCTGGATCGATCTGTGCATGCGGGTGAACCCGTGAACGTGGAATATAGGATCCGGCTTGCCGATGGCCGCGAGCGGTGGGTCGCATCCCGCGGGCGCCCGTTCTTCAAGTCCAACGGTGATCCGGGGCGGCTGCTGGGCCTCTCAATGGACGTCACCGAGCGCAAGCGAACCGAAGAGGCGCTTCTCGCGAACGAGGCGCGCTTGGCGGCGGGAACCGAGCTGGCGGGCCTCGAGTATTACGAAGTGGACTACGGTGAACGTCACTGCTTCTTGGACGACCGGTTTCGGGACATTTGCGGTGTTCCCCCGGGCCTGCAGGGCCTCCAGTCCTTGGAGTTCTGGACGGAACATGTGCATCCCGACGACCGCCAATTTCTATTGGACGAGCGGCAAAAGCTGCACGACGGGAGGCTCGACCGGATCTCTGCTGAGTATCGCTACCTGCATCCAGCACATGGGCAGAAGTGGGTCCAGCACTTGGCTCGCATCGCCGGGCACAACGCTACCGGACACGGGGTTCGCACGTTTGGTGTGCTTCGCGATATCACCGCGCGCAAACGAGCGGAGATGGAAACCCACGAGCTGCGTAGCAACCTGACGCACATGACGCGCGTGAACACGCTGGGGACGCTGTCCGGCTCGCTGGCGCATGAGTTGAACCAGCCGCTCGGCATCATTCTCAGCAATGCCCAAGCCGCGCAGGAACTGCTCCTCCAGGAACATCCGGATGTAGTCGAGGTGCAGGCCATCCTCTCGGACATCGTGGCGGCGGATCGCCGCGCGGGCGAGGTCATCGAGCGACTGCGCGCCTTGCTCAAGCGCGGCGAGGTGTTCCTGCAACCGCTCCCGCTCAACCCGGCCATCGAGGAGGTGTTGAACCTCACCCGGGCTGACCTCATCGGACGCGGCGTCACAGTTGTCTCCGATCTGGCTCCCGATTTACCGCCGATCTCGGGCGATCGCGTGCAACTCCAGCAACTTGTGCTCAACCTCATCCTCAACGCGGCTGAAGCCATGGCATCCAATACGCCCGGCACCCGCCGGATTCATCTCCAGACGATGCTCCACCAGGGCCGAGTGCGCGCATCGGTGCGGGATGAGGGCGGCGGGTTGCCGAAGGACGTGGAGCGCCTCTTCCACCCTTTCTACACCACCAAATCCCACGGGCTGGGCATGGGCCTGGCGATTTGCCGGTTCATCATAGCCGCGCACGACGGCCGGCTTTGGGCGGAATCTCACCCCGAGTGCGGCGCCGTTTTCCACTTCGAACTGCCGGTGGCGGAGGGGGCGGGCTGATCGGTGGTTGGTGATCGGTGGTTGGTAATCAGTAATCGGTGGTCGGTGATCGGTGATCAGTAATCAGTAATCGGTAATCAGTGATCGGTAAACGGTAAACAGTAAACAGTGATCGGACGCGACTTATGACGACAGACTATGCCAGAAGTTTCAAGGATCTGCGAGTGTACCAGAAGGCGCGAGAGGTTTCGCGTGTTGTCTTCCAGATATCGAAGTTGTTTCCAAAAGAGGAAATGTATTCGCTGGCGGACCAAATCCGCCGCGCGGCGCGGTCCGTTGGAGCACAGATCGCCGAAGCTTGGGGAAGACGGCGATATGAAAAGCATTTCGTCAGCAAGCTCACCGACGCAGATGCGGAGCAAATGGAAACACAGCATTGGGTTGGTGAGGCGTTGGACTGCGGCTATCTCTCTCCCGCTAACGCCACCCAACTGAACTCCGGCCTCGAAGGCATCGGACGCATGTTGAACTCCATGATGGAAAAAGCCGATTCTTTTTGCGGCTCCCCCGACGGCCTCTTGCGCGAAGACGCGACCGAATACTTCACCGCCGCCGACTCACCGCCCACTGATGACAGATGACTGATGACGAATGACGAATGACGAATGACGAATGACTGATCACCGACCACCGACCACCGACCACCGATCACCGATCACATGAGCATAACGCCCCTCCCCACCCGCCCCTCGCCACTCCCGACCGTCTTAGTCCTGGATGATGAGCCTGAGATGGTCAAAGCGCTCACCCGTCTGCTGCGGGCGAAGCGGTTTGATGTGCGCGGTTTTACATCGGTGCGCGCCTTCCTCGAGGCCTGCCGTCCGGAGGACACCGCGTGTCTCGTGTTGGACGTGGCCATGCCGGAGCTGGATGGCTTGGAGTTGCAGCGGCGTCTCACCCACAAGGGAATCCTCATCCCGATCATTTTTCTCACCGGCCGCGGTGACATCCCTATGAGCGTGCGAGCGATCAAGGCCGGCGCGACGGATTTTCTGACCAAGCCGGTAGATGCCGGCGCGCTGGTCCAGGCCGTGCGTGCCGCCTTGCAGATGGCCGAGACCCGCCATCAAACGATCTCGGAAACCGCGGCCTTGGCCGCCCGACTCGCCACCCTCACCCCACGCGAGCGTGAGGTCATGGAACATGTTGTTACCGGGCAGCTTAACAAACAGATTGCGTCCGACCTCGGCACTGGGGAACAGAACATCAAGCTGCACCGCGCCCACATCATGAGGAAGATGGGGGTCGAGTCGCTCGCCGATCTGGTGCGCGCCGCGGAGCGATTGGGCGTGGGCACCGGTCAGTAGTGATTGGTGATTGGTGATCGGTGATTGGTGATTGGTGATCGGTAATCGGTAATCGGTAATCGGTAATCGGTAATCGGTAATCCGTCATCGGTTCTCACGCTGTGCCTTCAGCCCACCGGCCACTGATTACTGATTACTGATTACAGATCACTGATTACAGATCACTGATTACTGATCACTGACCACCGGCCACTGGCCACCGGCCACTGATCACCGCCGCCGCGGGACTATACCAAGGTCTAGTAGCAGCGCATCGCTGAATTCCTCTATGATCACGCTCTGATGGCAATGTCACAACCAGTGGTTGCAGTGATAGAGCGTGTTGCGCGATTGCAAATTGCAAATGGCGGTGGACGAAGCGCTGCGAGGGTTGCGGGCAGCCCAATAGAGTGGTGAGCCGAACGACGATGATTGAGATCTTTGGACAACAGCGGTGGTGGCTGGTGGCGGGCATTATGCTTGCCAGCCAGTTAGTTCATGGCGCCAACGTCGAGTTGGATTCGCCTTCGACTCCGGCGGGGTATGTCAGCCTGCTGCTGATCAATGAAGCGCCTTTTCCCGGCGAGCGCGGGTACCGGAGTGAGGAGGACTCGAAAGCGGCGATGCTGGCGGTGTTGTGGGTGCTGCACTGCCGCGCGTCGGCTATTCCCACGGGCTATACACAAAAACAAGTGGCCAGTGTCGATAGCCGCAGCGTCACTGATGTGATTACCGCCGGCGGGATCAGGGGCCAGGTGGATGGGTTCTACAAGGACAGCGCCGGCCGGCTTGTGGCTGTGCCGCGCGTCCATGAAAGGGTGACCTACCTGGTCGGCATCGCCAACCAAGGCCAGCCGGGCAAAATGGCCCGACTGCTATGCCACGCCCGCGACTTGGCACGGCTCTATTTTCAAGGCGGCCCATCGGGCCAGGATGTTTTCGCTCAACTGCGCCGGATTGGAGGAGTGTCCGTCACCGGTCGAAGCTACGCCTGGATGACCGACGTGCGGGGGTTTGACCCGGGCGGAACCTTCGTGCGCATCCCGAATGCCGACCAAGGGTCCTTGGGAGGAAATCGCTTTTACACACTGGAAAAGAAACCATGAAACACGGAACCGGTTTTTGTCTGATGCTGGTGGCGGCGGCTTGCGCCGGCTGCGTATCCTCGTCCCATCCTGCGCGGGAAAACACCGCCCGAGGGACCTCACTGCAGCCCGATTCTCTGCTGGAGAAAGCCTTCGTTCTTGATGTGTTGCGCTACGTCTATCGCTGGCACTTCGACCAATCCTATATTTTGGAGGCGGGCAAGATGAAGAAGCTCGAGGTTTGGAGCCGGCGGCTGCATCCCAAGCTGGATGCGGACGACCAAAGCGAGTATAGGGAGATGTGGATTCCGGCGGTGAACACCGTGGTGGAACTCAAGCGCGCGGAATACAAGGTGCCGGAACTGAAGTTGGAGATCGCCGAAAGCACCTTCAAAGTGACGCGGGTGAGCCGCCAGGCACGCGCGCCGGCCCCGAACGGACAATACCAGGTCCGCGAATTGCCTCTCGAAGAGGTGAGAGACTATCTGTTTACCACGCGCACAAACCAGGTGCCAATCAGCGATAGCCTGCGGGCCTGTACCCGCAAGCTCATTGCCGACTATCTCAACAAAGCCTACCCGGAGCGGCTTACCCAGGACCAGATCTGCTACATCTCGCCACTTTCTAGTGTCTGCAATGAAGTCTGGGTCTTTTGGGAGACCGGCCGCAAGATTCTCTTTTTCTCCGCCGACATGGATTTGACGAACCCAGGCTTCTCCCAGCTCAGCCAACTGCGGATGCAAGTGATCGACCTGGACAAGGATATAGTGGCCTCGACCCGGGAAGTGCCGGGCAGCAACGCCTTTGTAACCAAGGATTGGGTCGGGCGCCTGTTGTTCAACTGCATCCTGTACGGCGAAAGAGTCGTGCGCAC
>JBAXTC010000193.1:0-11063 GCA_037130375.1 Verrucomicrobiota bacterium
TGCCGGGAGGTGGCGATCAAGGCCGAGGTGCTGGAGAAGTTCGATGGGGTTCATTAGCGACAGGCTCTACCGTGGTTCGTTCGCAGCTTGGACAACTGCGACCAAATCCTCGTCTGCGATGAGAACCGCCGGTTTGCGTGGTTTTCCGGGTTTTCGCTTCCCGGACGCAACTCCTCGCCTTGCCGGGGGGGTTCGCCCTGACTGGATCTCCATCGCATTCAAAGGTGCTTGTTCAGCGACCGTCATGTTCGCCTTGAGGTTAATACCATGGACCCACCATCCGCCAGTCACAATCACATTTCTAGTGCCCCGGTGAGGCAGTTCCAGTCAGGCTTTGATTTCGGTGGTTGTCCACACCCTTCTTGAATCGCGGATTCATAAATACAATGATTGCATCACCGAAAAGCCGGACGGTGTTTCTTCATTAGTTTGGCCTTCTGTTGCGACGTGAGTTGGGTCGTTTCTTCGTGGTTATCCCGGTTCGAAAACCACACCCATTTGGGGAAATCCGGTCGATCTGCGTTTGCCGGCACGAAACTGGCCCGATCGATCCGGTAAAGCTCATAGACCCAAAAGTTGTGGTCACGTCCATCCAGGGTCTTTTCCCCATCACTGCTCATAAGGTCGTTAAGGATGAAATAGACCGGTCCGCCGGCCTTGAACTGCACCAAGTCCTCTTTCCCGAAAGAGAAAAGGTAAAAGGAGGCAGCCCGGTAGCCTTCTTTGGACGAGAGCAAAAAAGTCACCTCGGTTCCGAAGAACGCAAGGCCGGTGCCGCCGGACCAGACGTTCACGATAAAGTCGGGCAACCCGTCCTTGTTCAGATCACATGAGAATACCTCCATTTCGGAACGGGTCATGCTATTGGTGACCGTCGTGGGCAACAAGTTTCGGCCCCCGGCACCAATGAGGCTGATGATCCATCCGTTGGTCGTGCCGCGGAGCACCAGTTTTGTTTGAGCCTGGACTTTTCCGACGGCTGCAGGCCGGTAGCGTCGCAATGCTCCATCAATATTGTCGCCCGGCGACGTCTGCTCGGCTATCAGCTTGCATTTGAAGCGTGGCGGGGACGCGGGCTTCCGCCCCGCACGAAACGGTCCATATCCTCCCGGGTAGCCGAACACCTCGTTGTTGAGGCCCAGCACTACGATGCTCGCCGTTACGAGGAAAGTTAAGGCTGGGTTGGCAAGTGCCCTGCGCGCTCGCTTGCAACCATCGTTCTTGTTTCTCATATTGGCATCGTAGTGGGGCATCGGTGTTTCATTTTGAATCTTCGGGTTGGGATCCCCGCGGCGTCCGTGAGTAAGGTCTTTTCTTTTACGGCAGGGGGAGGCGTGAGTGTTTGCTGGCAAGGTTCGCTGTCCATAGTGGGAATTGTATTTATGCGAGTATGACATTGCCGCCATCCACATTGTGTGGTGCTGCCCCTGACGTCCGGATCGCGCCCAGCAGCAATGTGGCGAGCGCGGCTGGCACATCCTCTGCCGCCAGGTTTACCCGGCTGACGGGAAGCAGTTCCTGGAGTCGCACGGTCCCCGGCCCAAGCCCCAGACCGAGCAGGACGACGGCGTCGGCGGCAAGCCGGGCGATTTGCTGGCGGGCGGACCCCTCGTCGTCCGGTTCCCCGTCGCTCAACACGATGACAAACCGGTCGCGGAAGGGTGATTCGCCAAGGTCGGCCACGACCATTTCGAGGGCTTCGGTCAGGTTCGTCCCGCCACGCGCGGATGCGGGGAGCGAGGCGAGCTTGGCGCGGACATCCGGGGAGAGCGGTTCGTCGTGGAGCAACAGGCGTTCGACACGACTGCCGAACGTATAAACATTGAGCGGCAGCCCAACTCGCCGGCAGACTTCGCAGAGGAGCACGGTGCCGTGGAAAGTTTGCTCAATTCTCTCCCCCATCATGGACCCGGACCGATCTATGACCACGCTGAAATGCGGGTCAATACGTTTGGGTATCAGGGGCCTGCTCCAGAGCTTGTCGTAGAGGCGCGGGTCGGCCTCGAATCTCATCGCGGCACGCAAGTTGAGCCGGATTCCCGACGGGCAGCCGTGACGAAAGCTGGTTCTCCTATGAACTTCGAACCACCGCAGCAGCCTCTCGGCCAGCAGTTCGATGGCCGCATGCTGCCGCCGCCAGGATTGTAGATAGGGGTCGTGGTCTTCCGGTTTCAACGGGTCCTGCCGGCGTTCGTAAGAAAACGGCCTGTTGTACACCGGCGACGAAGGGGTACTGGCTGTCCTGGGATTCCATGAACCGTCGCGATGCTGCTGTGCCTCCAAAAGCGTTGACAGATAGAGCGTGAAAGACTTGCCGAGGTCGTTCTTTGGCGGCAGCAGTTGCAGATAAGCGGGAAGGATAGCCTGGTGAACGGCGGACCACATTTCGTATTGGGCCAGGCGAACGGCCTTTTCGAAAGCAACGGGCGAGTGGCCAGCATCCACTGCCGCGTAGCAACGGGCCACCGGGCTTCGGGCATAGGTGGCAGACGGGTCGCCCAGTGCGTCCAGTTTGGGCGGCAAAGCTTTCAGCACGCGCTCGATGGCCGGCCAGACCGAATCCAGCGCCTGCCTCGCCTCTGCACCCATCGGTTCGGTTGCCGTTCCAAACCACCAACGGGTGAGGATGCCGCCAAGGAATTGGGCAGCGGGAGGGCGCTCGCTGTCGGCAGCCATGATTGGTCGAAACAGGCGGTTGTTGTAGTTCCGAACCCACGGCTGGCAGCCAGGGAAGCGAATTTGCATCCAGGTCTCTATCCGGCAATCTTCCACCACGTTCAGCAGGGCAAACAGTCTCCGGTCTTTGAGCGTCTCCAAAGGAACGATGGCATGAAGACGGGTGATGGCGGCATGGGCGCTCTCGTGCAGCACCAGGCCGCGGTTGAAATCCGCCGACTCGCTGGCCAATCGTCCGCCGTCAACTGATATGGTTCCGCTGCGCCAATCGAAACTCCAGTCGCTGCCGGATTCCCCGACCACCAGGCGCAGTTCGGGTCGAAATGCCGTCAGTCGCGCCAACTGCTCCAGTTCCTCGACGAACATGGAACGGGCCGCTGCGGAGCTTTTGCTCGCACTCCGAGAAGAACCGCTGTCATCCGAGTGCGCAGAGCTGCCCCCTGGGGCGACACCGCGATGCCGGGTCGAGCGGGAAATTGGTAACTTCATTTCAGGCCTGCTCCTCTGTGAGGCCGGCTGCACGCAGCAGCGCGGTGGCCGCATTGCGGTCCGCACCATCGCGCATACGCCCCAGGTAAGCGACTTCGATCGCCTCGCGCAACTGCGCCGCGACAGGAATGCCCGGGTCTTCTGCCTGCGCGGATTCGAGCACTTGCAGGCAAGTCAGCAAAGTGCGCCGGGTAAAGGTGTAACGTTCCCGGCGCAGCCTGCCCAGCGTCGGAGCATCGCCCCCCATCCCGCTAGCCAGGCACAGGGACGCGTGGAACAGGGCAAGCCGTGGCAGCACCTCACTTATTGCCGGCACCGAGGCAAGCGCAGGATACAGGGGTTTTGTGCGAGGCGACTGGTAGCGTTTCCCACGGAAGACGACCTCCGGCTGCTCACCAAACACCAGGCATCGCAACATCGCCGCATAGCCAGACTCGCCCGGTGGCTCGGCCTGGTGCCAAACCAGCCAGCGGTCCCGGAAAGCGGAACTCAGAACAGACCTGCCTGCATACTCAGCCGGGTTCATGGTGGCAAACAGGTGAAACTCCGGGGCCACCGGAACCGTTCCCCGGCTGCCAAACACTTTGCCGTCGCCTTCGCTCAGAACGAGTGAAGGAGGCATCTCAATAACCGGGTTCAGTCGCTCGAGAACCTGCGGTTCCGCCAGGTTTACCTCGTCCAGCACAACCCACCAACCGTGCCGCATCGCCTGGGGAATGTAACCCTCCTGGAACACCCAGGACGGAGTGCTGGCCCTTTCTTCGACGGCCACGGGGTGACACTTGCTCCACGACGTTGCCGCTTCCGCCCCGTCGCCGCTCTGGCCGTAACCATCAGAGTGCGCGGCGGTCACTGCCTGCCGATGGTTGCCGCTGATACCGGCGCCGTTTGGAACGTATCGTCCGATCAGTTCTCCAGTGTCCGACTGCCCGTGCAGATTCAAGCGGACAACGGGCTGGCCGATTAAGTGTGCGACCCACAAAACCGCCGTCGTTTTCGACGCTGCCGTGTCCCCCTCGAGGGCCACGGGGAATCCGTGGCGGACCCCGAGAGCCACGGCCCGCGCGTTTCTCAACAGGCAGTCGTCCAGGCACAGGTGACGAAATTGCTCCGCTGGCGGCACCAGCGGGCTGTCAACCTTCGCCCGGGGTAACACTTGATCCAGGATGCGCACAAAATCGGCCTGTATCTCGACTGGCAAGTGGCACGCCGAATCCGCCCTCACTGCCGGGGTGCTGGCGGCGGTTAGCCGGAAGGTGAACTCCGTCCACGGTGCGACCGCGATCCCGGCTTTCCTGGCCACCTCGACAGCGGCGGCCGCACTGCCCGTGCCCACCACCACCATGTCCGCCAGGGTAATAGAGGTCGCAACCTGGTAACCATGTTTGACCAGCAAGGTTCTCGCCTCCACCTCCTGGTCGCAGTCGAATCCGCGGAGCAAAATTCGTTGGCCATTGATTGGCACCTGTTTATGTAATTCAGATTTCATTTGATTTGGTTAGTCGCCAAAGCCGTTTTCCAACTCACTGAACAAATCCTGCAGGTCTCGATCTGTGTCGCCCTGTTGCGCGTCAGCACGGTCGTCCTTTGGTTGAGGGGGTGGAGGCGGGGTCTCGGGGACTTGGCTGGCAATCCCCAAAACCTCGGCTGCTTTGCGCCCAGCCGCCCGCGCATCGGCATCGCCATCGTACGCAGCGAGATACACAACCCGCTGGACCACCCGATCCCGCAGGGGGCTTTCGAGAAGGCGCGCTCCCACCCCTGCAGCCAGCCGGGCGCCGGCTTGACGCGGTGCGGGGTCCGGGGATGCTGTGGCTTGAAGGAATGAACACACAACGGCAGCGGTTTCGGCCTGCTCAAAAAACGCTTTGACCGCTGCGGGGTTTTCCCAGTCGAGACATCGGCGGACCCAGCCTTTGTTTTTTTCGGCAGAAAGTGGGAGAACCCTCAACAAACGCTCGTAACCGCACGCGACGGGGGAACTTTCCGAGAACAACGGTTGTAACGGATGCGGCAGCGCGTCGGAGCGGTTTATCGCCGCCGGCACCAAACCCAACCGGCTCTCGAGTTTGCGTTCATCTCCAAAGAGCGGTCGTTTGCGCTTCAAAGCCCGCAGGCAGCCGACCGCAACAGTTCGGCCGTAAACCGAGTTGACCGGAAGCAAATCCAGGGCGGCTGTGCGAACCTGGTTCGCCTGCGTCATCAGCAGGCCCAGCAATTCTCCCAGCATTTCCGGGGTTTCCTCGAGTGGCCCCCCAATTTCCTGCCCCAGGCAGCAGCGAAGTTCGGCGGGTGAGACAGTGGAATCGTTGGCCGCTCCTGCCAGCAGGGCGCCAACGGTAATGAGCGTTCCAGATTTCCGGTCATCGGCGGCGTCGATCCAAATGCGCTCCAAAACGCGCAGAAACTCGGGTCGAGCAGCCAAGTACGCAGCGCAGAAAGTAATGCGCAGCCCGGAAGACGGCTTCTCCAAAAGCCAGGCAGTCACCGCTTCTTCCGGACAACCGGCAGGCGAGTAGAACCACGCCCGGGCGGCGTCGGGGGGTTGGATAACGCCCATTTGCATAAAGACGACCACGGATGAATCAAGCCAGTCGCGGGCCGTTCCCGAGGGGTCTCCGAGCGACATCAACAGCCGGTTTAGTGCTCGCACCGCATCGGAATCCATCTTCGCAATCTGTGTGCGCAACCCTTCGACCTGGGGTGCAAATGAAGCCGGCAGTCCGCCAATAAGAAGCGAGTTGAGCAGGCTCTCCAACCGTCCTTGTACAGTGAATTTGGCCCCCACCTCAAGCACCTTGGCGAACTGGGCTTCCTCGCCATGCCGCAGCGCCAGGCCCAGGGGCACAGCCAGGCATCTGACAACGTCGCAGTCGTCCTCCTGCTGGAGATGCGCAAGCAGAACGTCCACAAATAGCCGGCCTAACGCTTGTTTTGATTGCCCTTGCGGCCCCCCGCGAGTCAACAACGACTCGGCCAGCCGCAAAGCCTGAACTCGCTCTCCCCAGTCTCTGCGCCTGAGCAAATCGGCCAAAAGGTCCGGATCTCCGCTCTCGATGAAGGTCAGCCCCCATCGGGTGTGTTCAGCCAACTCGGGTCGGACCTCGTTCAGCAGCACTTCTGCCGGCACATCCCCGTCCGGCACACCCAACCGGGCCAGGCATGCGACGGCGGCGAGCACCACCTCCTGGTCGCTGTTCCGCAAGGCAGGCATGACCATCCTGGCCAACGCTCGGATTCCGCTGCGCCCGACGGTTTCGAGCAGTAAGATAGCATGTTCGTTCGGGCCGTGGCGCAACCCGGCCTGGTGATCGAAAGCGCACTCCAGGACTCTCTGCCACGCCTCGATCCGCTCCCCCTCCGTCCGGTCCTCGAGCAGCCATTCCAGCACCTCCGCAAGCACTCCCGGGCCGGGATATGTCTCGTCGAGCACCGACCCCACGGTCCATTCCGTCCACTGAGCCAGTGCCGCCGCTGGGTCGTGGATGGGCAGCATCGCGGTGAAGACCGCCTGCCCGACCGGCGCGTCTGGCTTCAGAGTTACCAGTCCGCTGGCAACCGCAGGAAAAACGCCTGCGCCAAGACCTTCCAAGTTGTTGGTCCGGGCCCTCCGCGGCCACAGCCGCCACCACGGAACTTGTTGAACCAAAGGAACCCCAAGCGGCGGGAAGGCGAAACCGGACGCAGCAAGCCCCATCCTCACAAGTCGCCGCGCAACAGCAGAGTGGCTCTGCCCCTCGAGGGTGGCATGGCCGGCGTCGGCGCACGGCAGCCTGGCGGTGGACGAACTGTTGTCCGGCGCCTTCCCTTGCCCTGGCCCCGGCGGAAGCGGTTCCATTGATTTAATGCGATTGTTGGTTTGCATAGGCGGAGTTATAGCCGGGGAGACTCCCGCTGCTCTGGCTTGTCGAAACGGAAGATTGCGGCGTGGATGATTTCATTCTTGTGGACCAGCGCAGTGCCGCCGAGGCCCTTCCCTCGCAACCGATGGTCTTGTCCGTAACCGATCGAGGTGAATTCCTGTTCGTCAGTTGAACCGATTTCATCCAAAAACGTCTTCGCTTGGCGGACCACAGAGTCTGGATCGAGAGGTTGGTCTTTGGCGTCGAAAAGGCCGTCCAAGGCATAGCTCCGGACGAGCTTCGAGTGGAGTTTGGTGTACATCCCCTTTAGCGAGACGATGTCCAGGCCGGCTGGGACGCCACCGATGAACGCAATAAAGCCGACCTGGTTCGGCACGGAGTTGAAGATTTCATCGCACCTTTTCAAATCCTGGGCATGGGCTTTGAAAACGTCGTTCATGGCGCTGGTTGGCGAGTGGGTGCCGGTTTTGGATTGAAGTTCGGAGATGCCGCGCCAGACCTCGCCTTGGTCCGATCGGTGGTTGCCCGAGGATTCAAGCGAGGAATGGACCGAACGGGTCTTCCGGGACCGGGTCTTGTAGGCCATCACATTGCCGGACTCGCTAAACACTTTGGAAACGGGTGACCAGCGGCCCTGTTCAGTGCAACTGACGGGAATCCTGGTCTCCGACATCTCTTTGAGGAGAATCGAGGTGTTTAAAACCCGGTTTTGTTTGGCCCCTGCCAGCTCCTCGCCGTCAATGAGCAGCACTGGCCTGTCGCCCCGGTTGACGACTAATAACTCCGGCACTGAGCCACTCTCCGAGACTTCGGTGATGGCGATGTCCGAGCGGGTCAGCGCCTCGCCAAGGCTGCGGTACTGGCACGTGCCATCTTTACGAGCTGTCAGGGGCACGATTGCCACGCCCTTGAACATCTGGGGTGTTCCAAGTTGAACTGACTGCAAACAAGATTTTACAAGGTTTTTCATCTGTTTCCTTTCTTCCGGCTGGCTCCGGCTAACGAACTTTGATTGGTCTGTCTTCATTGAAAACAAGTAGCCTCGGTTGTCCGGTTTTTCCGCAGCATTCTTTTAAAACCCGAAATTGATGGAGACGAACAGCGCTCAGGGTGGTTTCAAGAAATCGTAGCCGCCGACGGCAGTCGGCGCTAACACTCCGATAATCGAAGAAAAGTGCGCCGACTGCCGTCGGCGGCTACGATTTTGCAGGTTCTTGAATCCGCCCTGGACAGCGCTTTGGACTTGCCTTCGGAAAGGCCATCTCGATACCATCAAGCCCAGTCGTGTAGAAGGTTGCGCAATGATGTCTTTTTCCGAATTGCAGATGCGCCGGGTCGAAATTCTGTTGGCCGGTTGCCTTGATGTTTCGCTCGGAACCCTGTGTATTCATATCAATGCATGGAAGCCTTGCCTTGAAACCGGGGGGTTGAAGCAGCTTAAGGCATGGGCACTCGGTCGCCGCTTGTTATGAGCCCGCCAGGCGAGACCAAGACCGAGCTGTCCTCATGGCTGGAGTGGAAGTCCCTGTGTGCCCTGCAATTGTGCGGTGCGCCAGCCCAGGACCAACTCGCGGCTTTCGGCATGCCAGTCCTCACGAATCTGTTCAAGGCGATAGATCCAGACCTCAGACTGGTGCCAGGGCTATGGAAGCAGGGTTCGACAGAAAACCATGGCAGC
The DNA here is from genome assembly GCA_037130375.1 of Verrucomicrobiota bacterium. GTDB lineage: Bacteria > Verrucomicrobiota > Verrucomicrobiia > Limisphaerales > UBA8199 > JAPLUA01. The sequence continues at coordinate 8,707 of JBAXTC010000193.1, forward strand.
CGCGAGAAATGGCAGGTGTTCGAGACATATATGCACGCCAGCTCGAATAAAACTGGAAAACGCTGGAAGGACTGGCTTTTCGAAAAGGCGGCATCGGGCACGGATGACATCGCGCTGGTGCTGGAAAAACTGGTGTGCTGCTGCATGCGCACAGCCGTGCGTGATTTTTGCACCCAGGAGGGCAGACCGTGGCAGCGGTCTCAGAAGCACATCTTCGTATCCAAGGACGCTCCCTTGATCCTGGGTGAAAAAGGATGCGCAACAATCGAGGAAACTCTCGCCTACTGGTTAACTCCGTCCGTCGAGGCTCAATTCTTCGAACTAAAGGAACTGGCCAAAACCCTCGCCCGCAGCCGATTTGATGCGATGGCCCTGGAAGCTCGCGTTGCTGTGCTCGCCACTGTGCTCGACATCTCATTAGCCCTTCCGACAGTCGAAAAGGCTGCCAAATGCAGAAAAACGAAGCTTTACAAGATTGTCAAACAACTGGAAGAGGACATCCGACGGGATTTGGATAAGAGATTCCCCGAGGACGATCCGGAAACACTCGAGGCCTTGGCTCAGCTAGTGTTCCAGAAAATCGGTGACTTCTGCCGGGATAAATTGCGCACGGAAAAAACGTGCTCCCGACTCTTCTCAGTATTGGAAAATTGATTCCGATGAAAACGCTGCAGTCGTTGCAATGGACTCCGCCCTCGGCTTCGCAGAAAAGGCGACTGGCTGACTGGCTGGGGGCATGGAACCTGGATCGCCGCCTTTCTGGCGTTCACTTTGGGTTCGAGGCCAAACGACCGACCACACCAGGGCCAGTCGCTGAGATTGCCTCCAGAATCGCACCGTTTGATAACGCGACACTGAACGTGGGAGAAATCCGCCTGATTTCAAGCTTGCTGCTGCCCGAGTGCCCTCGTCCGCTTTACGCCGCCGTTCTTGCTGAGTGGGAACAGGGGCTGTGGCTGATCTCGCCCTACGGACGCTTTTCGGCGCCCGCAACCCCTGGAGAACTGCTCACCGGTCGTGCGGCGGCTGCCCTGCGGGTTTTATGCCTCTGGAACGCCCATCCGGTCCCCGTGGAAGTGCTGCAGCGGAGTTGGTTGGTCGAGCACATGAGCCGGGAAGAGATGGATGACTCCTGGTCTGTTTTCCATCACGCTCTCGCCGGAAAAATATTGCCCTCCTCACTGCACGAAAGGGTCGGACCACCGATCTTTCGGAATGAAGACCCGAGGGTCGAGTATCAGCAGCAGGAGGCGGGTTTTCTCGAGCCTTTGAAGACGAGGGCCATTGAATGGGTAGCGCGATTGCAGACCACGGAAACGTCTGAAGCAACTGGAATCATTGTTCTGCGCGGACTTGCCAGGAAACCGGAGGAAGAGCAGTTAGCGCTCGCTGCTGCGGGCAAGATGCCTGCCCGGAAGCTCAGCCTGCTCCAGATTGTCTCCCCACCAGTGCAACTGCGGTTCACCATCGAGGGGGATGACAAAACAATTTCAATCTGGGTATTGGACAAGAAGGGTGAGCCCGCCTCGCAACTCAACGGAGCCAGGTTTCTCAGCAAAGAGGGCGCTCAACTCGGCGTCATTCTAGACGCCCAGTGCCTTCTTTATAGCGGCCAGATCGCTGGAGGATTTCGCCTCGTCACCAAGGAAGGCAAGCTTCTGAAAGTGAAGACAAAAGCCCGGCGATGAACGCTGGCGAACTCTCCGGTTTCAGCCGCTTGCTGGACAAGCTCGAAGCCGCCCCGGGATCAGTAGCTGTTTTATCCGATGGCCAGCTTGCTCTCCTGGCAAACCGCCTGCCCCTTTTTACACCAAGGGCCGCAGTGATTTTAGGCGAGGTGCTCTTCCGCCGCTGGCTCTACGCAGACCGGTCTCCGGCGGAAATCACCGAAATTGCGCGCTCGAAAATTCCCGCCGTGCTCAATGACGAATGCGATAAACTCGCCCTCCAACGTCGAGCGCTGTTCGAGCAGGAAAGTCTATTGGAAGCTTTTGAACCTCTCGCCCATTCCAGTCAGGAAATGGAGAATCGCATCTGGAGGTTCTTCTCGCAACGCGCGCGCGACTGTCTTCTGGCAGACGGGTTCTTTCCCCTGTTGGTCGGACATGGCGAGGGTGCCGTGCTGGTCCCATTCCAGTTTCGGGCTCTCGAACCCGAATCCGCAAAAGTCCGCGATAGAACCGGCACGGCCCTTCGAAAATGGAGCTCTGCCGTTGCCTCCCTCGAGAAAGATGCCCATTGCGAGCTGGCAATCGAGTTGTTGATTGAGTTCGGAAGCCGCGAGGTGAACATCGATGGCGCCAGCCTCGGGCTGCCCTTGCTGATTGCCAAAGAGCGAAAACGAGGATGCCAACTAG
>JBAXTC010000194.1:0-11048 GCA_037130375.1 Verrucomicrobiota bacterium
ATAAACATGCCGCTCCAAAAGGAGCTTTTTGCCTCGTCGCACTTGCCTCGCCGCCGGGTGCAAGATGCTTAGCAAGATGCTTATAATGAGCAAGCAGCGCTCCTGCGGCGCTTTTTCCGTGGCGCACTCGTCCACCCAACTCACTGCCTGGCTCACTCGGGTTTAATACCCCATATTCAGGTGGTCTGCAATCCATCGCCGCGTTACGGTTGTCCTGCCATAAACTCACCACCCCAATACCAGTTTTTCGATTTGCCCCTTGGGCGTTGTTGCCATGTCGCCCTCCTTCAATCCCAGCAGCCGCATTCCTGACTCGATCAGCCGCTCTGCCTGCCCCTGATCGTGCGCCTGCCGCGCCGCCCCTTTCAGGTTTGCCAGTCTGCATCTTCACTCGCGCCCTGCGACGGCGATGAGCGGGCGCAGCTCGCGCATGAGTTGAGCAAAAACCTCCAGCGATACCTGTTGGGCACCGTCGCTTAAAGCCTCGACCGGATTCGGATGCACTTCGATGATCAAGGCATCGGCCCCCATTGCCACCGCGCCTTTGCACATCGCCTTGACCAGATCGGCGCGACCGGCGCCCTGGCTCGGATCGATGACGATTGGGCAATGCGATTCCTGCTTGATGATCGGAATGGTCGAGAGGTCGAGCGTGTTGCGGGTGTAGGTCTCGAACGTGCGGATGCCCCGTTCGCAGAACATCAGGTTGGCATTCTCGTTCGCCAACACGTATTCGCCGGCCAGCAGCCACTCTTCGATCTTCATCGAGAGGCCGCGCTTGAGCAGAATCGGCTTGCCGGTTCGGGCGGCGGCGATGAGGAGCTGGAAGTTCTGAGAATTGCGCGCGCCGATCTGGATGATGTCGGCGTACTCGGCGATCATCTCGGTATGTTGTTCGGATAGCAGCTCGGTAATGACGGCAAGGCCGGTTTCCTTGCGCGCCTTGGCCAGCAGCTTGAGCCCTTTTTCCCCAAGCCCTTGGAACTCGTAGGGCGAGGTGCGCGGCTTGAACGCGCCGCCGCGCAGAATGGTCGCGCCCGCCGCCTTCACCGCCTCGGCGGTCTGCAGCAATTGTTTCTCGCTCTCGACCGAACACGGGCCAGCCATGACGTGAAACTTTTTCCCGCCAATGACATGTTCGCGCACCGCGATGGTGGAGTCTTGCGGGTGCGCCTCGCGGCTGACCAGTTTGTAGCGTTTTTGGACGGGGGTGACGCTCTCGACGATTTCCGGGAACACCATTGCCAGCGTTTCGAGCGACTGATGGGTCATCTCGTCGCCAATGGCGCCAATGACGGTGCGGGCGACACCGCGCATGACGTGCGGCTTGTAACCGCGTTTGCGGATTTCGCTGAGGATGGTGGTTTCCTGCTTCCGGGGGATACCGGGTTTAAGGACGATGATCATAATTTCTCTGTTTTGGTTGGCCCGACCGCGCCCTGCGAGACAAAAAAACCGCAGGTGGCGACCTGCGGCAGATTGATGCTTCCTGGGTGGCTAACGCAGCCGCAAGCACCAGTCTGCCGCTCTAGTAAAGTAATACCAAGCGGGACGGCTGCTACAAAATTGCTGACTGCCCAAATTCACTCACGCGAAACTAGCAGAACCAGGCCAGGCGTCAAGCTCGATGAGCCGTCTGACAATCGTGGTGCGCGGCTTATTGGTTCTTGCTGGGATTAGCTTTGATTTCAGAAGGAAAAGCCCGAAAGCGAAGTGAGGTAAATCCAAATCAGGACACTACCGAAAGCGGCATAAAATTCCGAAACCAGAGGTTGACTTCACGCGCCGTTATGGGTGTAATGGTCACAGCCTAGTTGCTTTCGTCCGATCACGCCTCGTTTGAGCCGCAGAAGAGCGATTCCACCTTGGTAGATTGATTGTGTAATACGAAATTCATGAGTAAGAAAGTTTTATTGACCAGTATTTGCCGCCCGATAGGCCCCGACAGCGGCGACGCCCCCTCCGTCGGCTACGAACTCCTCTACAGCCAGGTGACGCGCGCCCAGGGCATATTCAGCCCGCGCACCGTTAACGTTTTCTTCTCCCTGGAATATATCGCGGAGAACCTCGACGCGCCGACGGTCGTGCTGCAATACCCGTCGAAGAGCGAATTGATCCGCGAGCTCAAGAAGGGCTACGATTACGTGGGCGTCTCGTTCCTGTTGGCGCTGATGCACAAGATGAAGGAGACCGTCGCGTTGATCCGCAAATACGCGCCCAACACCAAGATCGTCCTGGGCGGCTACGGCACGGTGCTGAAGGATGAAGAGCTCAAGCCTTATGGGGACTACATCTGCCGCGAGGAAGGCGTCGGGTTTTTCCGTCGGCTGCTGGCAGAGCCTGAAATCCCGATGCCTTACAAGCATCCGCTGATGGTAAGCTGGCTCAAAGTGTTTGGCTGGAAGGTTTCGGGCACAGGCAAAATCCTGGCCGGCCTGGGCTGTCCAAACGGCTGCGATTTTTGCTGCACCTCGCATTTCTTCTCGCGCAAGCACATCCGCCTGTTGCCCGACGGTAAAGACATCTTCGCAGTCGCCGAGCGGTATCTCGCGATGGACCCGAAGTTGGTTCTGCTCATCATCGACGAAGACTTTCTGCTCAACAAAAAGCGGGCGATGGAGTTCCGCGACTGTGTCATGAAGAGCGGCAAAACGCTCTCGATCTTTGCCTTCTCGAGCATCAAGGCCATCAGCCAATACACCGTGCAGGAAATCCTCGAAATGGGGATCGACGGCTTCTGGATCGGCTACGAGGGAACGCGCTCCGGTTACTCAAAACAGCAGGGCCGGCCGGTCGAAGACATCCTCACCGAGTTTCGTGCGCACGGCATCACGGTGTTGACATCGATGATCGTCGGGTTTGATTACCAAACTCCGGAAGTTGTGGCCCAGGAATTTGACGGGCTGATGAAGCTCAAGCCTGCCCTGGCCCAGTTCCTGATTTACGGGCCGGTGCCGGGCACCCCGTTTTACCAGCGGGTCGTGAAGGAGAACTTGCTCCACGACGTGTACGTCAAAGAACCCGAGCAGATGTATCGCCGCGGCGACGGGTTCACGACGATGATCAAACACCCGACGCTCTCCGCCGAGGCCATCGAGAAGCTGCAGCGCTGGTGTTTCGACCAGGATTTCCAGCGGCTCGGCCCGAGTATCTTCCGCACGCTGGAAGGGCGGCTGTTCGGCTATCAGAAGCTCAAAAACTCGCCGAATCAGTTTCTGCGCCAGAAGGCCGCGTATTATGCCCGCGAGCTGAGGGTGGCCTACCCGGTGTTCCTCGCCGGCCGGCTGCTCGGTCCCAATGCCGCCGTGCGAAGCTGGATCGGTGATCTGGAGCGGCGCATTCACGCCGAGCTGGGCCGCCCGTCCTGGCGCGACCAGGCCCAATCCGTTCTGGCCGTAGGCGCCGCGCTGTGGACCGGGCTGACCTTGAAGCTGAATCTTTTCCAACACCCGAAGCTGATCCGCACAATGTACCGGATGCCAACCGAGCGTTGGGCCGGATTCCAGCTCTGGGAAGATTTCCATCGCAAAGTCTCCATCCCCAACCTCTCGGTCCAGGTCGAGCTGCGCCATGCGAAACAGCAAGTCTGGATGCGGCTGGAAGGCGACCTGTCATCCAAGGAAGCCGAGGGATTAGGCCAGCGCATCCGCGATTCCCTGGCCCGCAGCAAGAGCCGTCTCGTGCTGGACCTCAATAAGCTGCACTGGGACAAAGTGGACAACCTCCAGCCGCTGCGCGAGAAACTCGAAGCCTACCGGTCCCGCATCCGCCTGGTTGTGCCCAAGCTGGCATCCAGTCACCCCGAGGTGATCCTGCTCGCCAGCATGTTCGAGATCTACAAAGGCTGAACCACCCAAGAAAACGTTCGGAAACACGGTGCCGGCTCCATAAGGCCGGCATCGGCTGGAGCCGAGCAAGGGGGTTAATTGAGGCTCGTGCAGAGGGTGGAGGCCGAAGCGGCCTCCGGCTGATTTCCCCAAGATTGGGCCGGTTGGTCCTTGATCTGACTTGACCCCTCGCGCCGAAACTGCCAAGCATAACCCCATGATTAGAATACTCCTGACCGCTTTGCTTCTCTCCGTCGTTCCGGCGTTTGCCGGCTCGACTGAGTTCCTCCACAGCTTTAAGAAAATCCGGGCCACCGACCAGTTCTGGGCCGAGGGCGCCGCCATCGGCGATTTCAACCACGACGGCAAGAAGGATGTCGTCTCCGGCGCCTACTGGTATGAAGGTCCAGATTTCAAGAAGCGCCACGAAATCTATCCCGCCAACGCCACCTTCAAGCGGCAGAAGGCCGACGGCATGGAGCAGACCATCCCCGGCTTTGAAGGCGCCTTGGGCACCAATAACGCCTACGCGGATTGCTTCCTCACCTTTGCCTACGACTTCAATGGCGACGGATGGACGGACGTTTTGGTTTATGGTTTTCCCGGCAAAGATGCCGCCTGGTACGAAAACCCGAAAGGCCGCCCGGGACATTGGCAGCGCCACTCCGTCCTGGACGTGCTCGATAACGAGTCGCCCGATTTCGCCGACATCACCGGCGACGGCAAACCGGAGATACTTTGCTGCTCCGGCGGCTACATCGGCTACGCCGAAGCCGACTGGAAGAATCCCGCTGCGCCTTGGAAATTCCATGCTGTCTCGCCAAAGGGAGATTACCAGCGCTACTCGCACGGAATCGGCTCCGGCGACATCAATGGCGATGGTCGTATCGATGTCGTCGAAAAGGACGGCTGGTGGGAGCAGCCCGCTTCAGTAGCCAATGACCCGGTCTGGATCAAACACCCGTTTGCTTTCGCGCCGGCCGCCGCGCAAATGCTGGTCTATGACGTGAACGGCGACGGCCTGAACGATGTGATCACGTGCATCAACGCGCACGGCTACGGTCTCTCGTGGTACGAACAGGTCAAAGATGGCGACAACATTACCTTCCGCGAGCACGTCATCCTGAACAAAGACAATTCCAAAGACCGTTACGGCGTCCAGTTCTCCCAGCCGCACGCCCTGGCGCTCGTGGATATGGATGGCGATGGTTTGAAGGATATTGTGACCGGAAAACGATTCTGGGCGCACGGCAAGAACGGTCCCGACCCCGAGTCGGATGGTTCGCCAGCGGTGCTCTACTGGTTCAAGCTGGTACGCCCCGCCAAAGGACAGGCGGAGTATGTCCCGCACTTGATCGACAATGATTCTGGCGTGGGCACCCAGGTGACGGCCGGTGTTGTGAGTAATGAAAAATTCCCCGACGTTGTTGTCGGGAACAAAAAGGGCGTCTTCATCTTCAAGCATGAGACGAAGGAAGTCCCCCGTGACGAATGGGAAAAGGCGCAGCCGAAGCCGCAGTGACCGAAACATGATGAGCCATCTTTTGTGGAGCTGGCGCCGCGCGGTTGTCCTTGGTTTGGCGGCAACGACTGCGATTTTTGGTTGTAACGCGCAGCCCGCCAACCCGCCAGGCCCCACGCCGGGCAGACCCAGCATCCTTTTCATCCTCGCCGATGACCTCGGCTACGGTGATCTGGGTTGCTACGGCCAAACGAAAATCCAGACGCCCAATATTGACAAGCTGGCCGCCGGCGGCATGCGCTTCACCGACTTTTACGCCGGTAGCACGGTTTGCGCCCCGTCGCGCTGCGCGCTCATGACCGGGATGCACACCGGGCACGCGTTTGTGCGCGGCAACGCCGCGGTGGCGCTGCGACCGCAGGATCTAACGATGGCTGAACTGCTCAAGCAAGCCGGCTATCATACATGCCTCATTGGCAAATGGGGGCTGGGCAGCGAGAACACCACCGGGATGCCCCAAAAGAAGGGGTTTGACGAATTCCTCGGCTACCTCGATCAGGTTCACGCCCACGATTACTACACCGACCACCTCTGGCGTTACGACCCCCCTGGCGAAGGGAAGGAGGGCTTCAGCGGCGATATGGTTTTCGCGGCAAACCAGAACGGACGACACGGCGAGTACACGCATGATTTGTTCACCAAGACCGCGCTCAATTTCTTGCGCATCAACAAACCGGACCAGTTCAATCATTTTCGGCCCTTCTTCCTTTATCTCGCCTACACCATCCCTCACGCGAACAACGAAGAGGCCAAGCGCACTGGCAATGGAATGCAAGTGCCTAGCGACGCCCCTTACTCGAATCAGCCGTGGCCGCAACCGGAAAAGAACAAGGCCGCAATGATCACCCGCCTGGACGCCGACGTCGGCCGCCTCCTGGACAAGCTCAAGGAGTTGAAGATCGACGATAACACCATCGTCGTTTTAACGAGCGACAACGGCCCGCACAAGGAGGGTGGCGTGGACCCGAAGTTCTTCCAGAGCGCCGGCCCTTTGCGCGGCATCAAACGCGATTTGTACGAAGGGGGGATTCGCGTGCCGCTGATCGTGAGCTGGCCCTCGCACATCAAAGCCGGTGCCGTCAATCATCAGACCTTCGCATTTTGGGATTTTCTGCCGACATCAGCCGAAATCGCCCATGCGAAGACGCCCGGGCAAATCGACGGCGTCTCCATGCTGCCGACCCTGCTCGGCCAGCCGCAAACCAATCGGCACGATTTCCTCTATTGGGAATTCCACGAGGGCGGCTTTCAACAAGCCGTGCGCATGGGAGACTGGAAAGCGGTGCGCCCCCAGCCAGGCGAAGCACTCGAACTTTACAACCTCCAGACCGACCTGGCCGAGAGGCAAAATGTAGCGGACCAGAATCCAGAGGTTGTGGCAAAGCTAGAAGTCTGGCTCAAGACCGCCCGGACGGACTCAGAGCACTGGTCGATCAAGCCATCGAGCCAGAAGGCGGCCGGCCAGAGAAGATAGATACCCCATCAATCCGGGTCCTTCTCTCCCCGGTGTTCGAACACGAACGCCGCGCGCACGGGCGCCGGCATCGGGCTCGACTCGCCATGCACTGAGCGCCAGACGACTTCGCTGAGCAGCAGATCATCCACCGCGTCCTCTCGCGCAAAATCCATCTTGATCTCTCCGCCCCAGGCGTGCGCGTCGTTCCGCTCCTCCAGGTTCACATTCGCCGGCAGCGCCTCGTAAGGACGCAGATCAGGCGTGGCCTGGAACGAGTTGAACATCGGAGTGGCCGCCGCGTCGAATTGCGACATCGGCCGCAGTCCCAGGATCAGCTCCATCGTCCGCAGCATGCTGCTGGTCGAATACAGCGTCGAATCGACCGCGCCGCGCCGGGTGTAAGGGCTGATGACGAACGCCGTCGTCCGGTGCGCATCGACGTGGTCAGGGCCATTTTGGGCGTCGTCTTCCACCACAAAAATCGCGGTCTGAGACCAGAACTTCGAGCGGCTGACCGCCTCGACCATCTGCCCCAGCGCCAGGTCATTGTCCCCGACATAGGCTGCCGGCGTGCGCCAGCCCTGTGTCGTCCCGTGCGTGTGATCGTTTGGGAGCCGCAGAATCTGCAGCCGCGGCATCTCTCCTTCGCCCTCCATCCGCTTTAGCTCGGCAATGAACCGTTGCGCCCGCTTCACATCTGGATAGCCCAAATCCCAGCCCCGGTACCATTCGTCGATATGCCCGTGCAGCGCCTTGACGCGCGCCGTGCCCGGGGAATTGGTCGCCGCAAGAACAGCCACGAACTCTCCGTAACTCCGATAGCTTACGCCCGCCTCCCGCGCTCGATCCCAAAGGTAGCCGCCCGCCGGAAAGGCGATCGGAAAACATCCTTCGGACGGATACGGAAACTTCTTCGAGTGGTTGTGCCCGTAATCCATCGGCCACATTTTCTCGACGAAATCCGTCGCGTAAGCCCCCATGCTCCACTCGTGGCCGTCGGCGCTGACCTCCGCGTCGGCATAGAAATTGTCCAGCAGCACGAACTGGCGGGCGATCTGGTGCAGGTTCGGCGTCACCCGCTCTGGAAACAGGCACAGGTTAGGGTCGCCGTTGCCCTGCGGCAGATCCCCTAACACTTGGTCGTAGGTGCGGTTCTCCTTAATGATATAGATGCAGTACTTGATCGGCCCAGGCCGGCCCGGCATCACGGGAATAGGGTTGTCGGCTGGCCTTCGAGCCGTAACACCGGCATCAGCTTTGAGCGCGCTGCAACGATTGGCTTGCGCACTGTAGCTCGCCAACTGCTTCTCGAACTCCTTTCGCAGCGGCAGGTCAATGATGCTCAGCGTGCCCCGAAACAGCCCGGCGATGTGCTGGACAGGGCCATTGGTCGGATTGCTGCGGCCCGGCTGCGGCCCGAACGGGTTGGCCTTCGAAGCTATCCCTTTGCCGTTGGCGACCAGCAGATGTCCGCCATCCGGCGTGACCCGCACCGAGGTGGGATACCAGCCCACCGGGATGAACCCGAGCGAGCGACTCCTTCCCGGGATGCTCACGTCGAAGACCGCCACGGTGTTGTTATCCGCGTTGGCGACAAAAAGCGTTTTCTCGTCGGGCGAAAGTGCCACACTATTCGGGGTCGAACCCGGCGGCGCCTGCGGGTAGAGCGCCGTGCAAATCGTCTCCAACGCCTGGCCCTTGCCCGTGTCGAACACCGTTACGGTGTTCCGGCTCGAATTGGCGACAAACAAGTGCCGCCCCGCCCGCGTCAATGCCATTTCACACGGGTGCTCTTGCGCCGGCCATCGCGCCACCACCTGCGCCAAATTCAAATCAATAACCGCCACCGCAGCCTTTGCCCACAAACTCACGTAGAGGCGCTGCCGCTTCTCATCCAGCCGGCAGGCGTAAGGGAACGTGTCGTCCGGACCGGTTCGATACAGCGACGACTCCTCGCGCTTATTCGCCGCCTCAGTGTCGAAATCGCCCGAATCTGTCACCGGCGCAATGGAAAGCGGCGTCGCATTGGTCCCCAACAAGATGTCCGTCGTCTCCGGTCGCGGCAGAAGATCAACTTGCGATACGCGGTTCCCCCAGACATTGGCCACAAACAGCCGCCGGGTGGCGCCGTCCACCGCGAGCCCGGCCGGCACGGCGCGCAGTTTGGCCTCGCGCACTCTGATCTCGGTGTGGTTGGTCAAACTGCCATCCTGAAACTCGAACCCATGCACCACTTCGTCGCCGGCGCCGCTGCAAAAGAGCTTCTTGCCATCCCCGGAAAACTCCAGCCCGTAGAACGCCTCATGCACATCCGTTCGTGACAACACCCTGGCAGCGGGAATGTCCACGACGAATATCTGGTGTGCGCTGTAGCCGCTGTGTAAAACCGCCGCGAATCGGCCGCCCGGATGCACCGCCACATTGATGGGGAAGTCGCCCATTTCCACCTGTGCGCCCGCCGGTCGCAATGACCACTGGTTGGGCAGCAGCACCGACCCGTCAGGCTGCCTTCCGGGCAGTGCCGAGTGCGGGAAAACCGGGGCGGGACAACCCGGCCGCGTCGGAGCGCAGCCGGCAGCCGCCAACAACGCGGCCGCCAAGAGTGAGCGACAAAAGATTGGCATAAAACTATCCCGCTGTTTGTGCCACTCCGCCGTTGCCGGGTAAAGCGGAAAACAAGCCAAAGGTTCCGACGGACTGACGAGATCATCAGACCCCGCCCGTTCTCTAAGCCCCCGCTTTGTGCTGCTGAAATGCTTGGATGCGCGGATAAGATTGCCACCGAATAGTGGAGCGGGCATCTTCTTGTCATGGCTTTTCGGATTCATGATAGCGTGGTACGCGGGGAGATTGACAACCGCGTTAGAGGAATCGTGCGCGGTCGAATCTGGATCGAGGGATGTGCAGACCCGATGGTGCTTGAGCTGAAGGGCAACGCGTGGCCAGACCTTGCCGGCTCGCGGCTCACGTTTATCAATCCACAGAAACGCATTCCGCAGCCGCATACGGATTCGCTCAATCCCATTCAGCGTGGCAGCATCGGCGATCTCACGGCGTCCCGGAAGGTTCGTGTCTTCGACGTGCCGTTGGAGCAGGCAATGGAGATGTTCCGCTGCAAGAAGAAACCGCCCGAGCACCTGGCGAATTGCCTTTACCTGGAATGGTTCAGCGAGGCCAACGGACGGGTCGTAATCGAGAGCGCGGATTATGAACTGACGATTTCAGCGCCGGAATGGCGGATGACGCCAGAGGAAGCTGAGCAACGGGCGAAACAGGCGGCCACGGGCATGGAGGACTTCATGAACCGGCTCACCGAGAGCATCGAGCAGCATAAGCGGGGACAGAAAGACCCCGAGCAGCAATGGGACGAGCATGACTACGAGAAGTTCCTGAAAGAGTCCGATGCGCGCACCGAGAAGTATGGGGAACTGCTGGATAAATATGGCGATTCCGACGAAGCGGAGGCGAAAATCGCCAAGGAAATGGGCTGGGACAAGGAGTTGACGGAGGAGGAATCCGAAGCAGAAACCCGGCGCATCGAGGAAATCAACGCCGCTTGCGAGCAGGCACTGAACGAGCCCGAACCCGAGCCGGACCCGCACCGCGAGGGCATTGACTGGATTCGCACCGAGAACGGCGATTTAGCGCACCCGCTGCAACATCGCTGCTTTGAAAGCGCCATGAAGTTCTGGCATCTAAAGGACGAATTGGGCCTTAAGCAATCCGAAGACCAGGATTTGGAGCAGTTCATATTCGAGTTCCAATCCACCAGCGCCAAGCTGGCCGGAGCCTTGAACGGCATCGCGCGCGGGGAGGGCTTCTCCGACGCTGCATTTACTGTCGCCTACCTCAAACGTGCTTTGGATCATTTGCATAAATCTCAAGCGGGGCTGGAGGCAGTCGCACCCAAGAAGCTTCTCCCGCAGGCAATGGTTGCGGACGCGCGGAAGGAGTTGTTCGAGGTCCGAGAAGGCATCCTTCACCTAATGGACGAGTTCCGCGGGCGCGGCTGAGCGGAGCACAGGGCCGATTCATGAACCTGCAAAATTGTAGGCGCTGACGGCAGTTGGCGCACTTTTCTTCGATTATCGGAGTGTTAGCGCCGACTGCCGTCGGCGGCTACGAATTCTTGAAACCACCCTGACCGGACCCCAGGGCGGATTCATGAACCTGCAAAATCGTAGGCGTTGACGGCAGTCGGCGCACTTTTCCTCGATTATCGGAGTGTTAGCGCCGACTGCCG
>JBAXTC010000195.1:0-11021 GCA_037130375.1 Verrucomicrobiota bacterium
GTGTTAGCGCCGACTGCCGTCGGCGGCTACGATTTCTTGAAACCACCCTGGCCACCGGATGAAGTTCCGAATTAGGAACTAGATCAGGAGCTCGTCCAGACTGCGCTCGATGGCAGGTGCCACATTTTGGTCGCATGACTGCGACAGGAACTGTATTTTGCCAATTATGAGCTATGATTCATTTCGACACGATCTGTTGCGTTGCGAAGCTGGCCATTGGCAATCTCTCTGATTGCCAGCCTTTCGTTCAGCATGGATTAGTTTTGGCCTGAGTCATCACATCATCCGCCGGATAGACTTTCCGCACAGAACGTTTCCTCATGTCCGCCAAACGTAAAACCAATGTCGCCCAACCGGAACTGCCGATTCAGGAAGTCCCTGACAACACGCCCGGAACCGTAAATGCCGCCCCCCTCCCCAAGAGCGGCAACGGCGAAGCTCCGGAGACCAAACCTCCCAAGAGCGGCAACGGCCAAACCCACGTCCTCGCTGAAAACGTCGCCGCACCCGTGGCGGTGCGCCCGTTCGTGCCCGGCAAGATCGATCTGGCCCTCCACCGCCGTGTGGACCGCGGTTTTCTCGATTACGCTTCCTACGTCATCCGCGACCGGGCCATTCCGAACCTGGCGGACGGCTTGAAGCCCGTGCAGCGCCGCATCCTTTGGGCGCTCCACGAGAAGGACGACGGACGTTTCATCAAGGTGGCCAACGTGGTCGGCCACACCATGCAGTATCATCCGCACGGCGATGCTTCCATCGGCGACGCCCTGGTCGTGCTCACCAACAAGCGTTACCTGATCGAGGGCCAGGGCAATTTCGGCAACCTTTTTACGGGCGACCTCGCCGCCGCGCCTCGCTATATCGAGTGCCGTCTTACCGAGTTGGCGCGCAACGAAGTGTTCAATGACGAGATTACCGACTTCGTCCCAAGCTACGATGGCCGCAACAAGGAGCCCGTCACGCTCCCGAGCAAATTGCCGCTGCTGCTGATGCTCGGCACCGAAGGCATCGCGGTCGGGATGTCATCGCGCATCCTGCCGCACAATTTTCCGGAACTGCTCGAAGCCCAGATTGCCATCCTCAAAACGCAGCCGTTCAAGTGCCTGCCCGATTTCCAGACCGGCGGTCTCATGGACGCGCGCGGCTACAAGGACGGCACCGGCGACGTCAAGGTCCGCGCCAAGATCAAAATCAAAGACGAGTCCTCGGTCATCATCAAAGAGATTCCGCCCACAACCACCACCGACTCGCTCATCGGCTCCATCGAGGACGCATCGCACAAGGGCAAGATCAAGGTCAAGAGCATCAACGATTTCACCTCCGAGGAGGTCGAGATCGAAATCAAGGCTCCCGGCGGCGTCAGCGCCGAGCAACTGGTCGATGCGCTTTATGCCTTCACCGATTGTGAAGTCACCATCACCAGCCGCATCGTTGTCATCCGAAATAATCGGCCGGTCGAGTTGTCCGTCTCCGAGGTGCTGCGCGAGAACACCGGCCAACTGGTGGCCACCCTCAAGCGCGAGTTGGAGCTAAAGGAATGCCAGCTTCAGGACGAACTCCATTACCGCACCCTGGAACGTATCTTCATCGAGGAGCGCATCTACAAACGCATCGAGCAGTGCAAAACCAATGAAACCGTCCTGGCCGCAGTCCACGATGGCTTCAAACCGTTCCACAAGCAATTGATCCGCGACCTCGTGGACGCAGACGTCGAGCGCCTGCTCACCGTCCGCATCCGCCGCATCTCGCTCTTCGACATCAACAAACACCGCGAGGAAATGGAGAAGGTCAAAGAGGAGCTTGCCGAGACGCGCAAGAACTTGAAGAACCTGACCAAGTATGTCATCGGCCATCTCGAAGCCTTGCTTGCCAAATACGGCCCCCTCTATCCGCGCCTCACCAAGTCCAGCCGCTACGACGAGGTCGATGCCAAAGAAGTCGCATTCAAAGCGTTCAAGGTCGCCTATGACCGCGAGTCCGGCTACGTCGGCTGCAAAGTCTCCGGCGAGGAATTCAACGTCGAATGCACGAAATTCGACAAGCTCATCCTCGTCTTCGAGGACGGCCATTACCAGGTCACCGAGCTGCCCGAGAAATTCTTTGTCGGCCCCGACCTGGTCTATTGCGGCCTGCCGGAGCGGGACCGGATTTTCACGGCCGCCTACACCAACCGCGAGGCCACATACCTGAAGCGCTTCACCTTCGGCGGCACGATCATGAACAAGGTCTATCACTACATCCCGCTCAAATCGAAGGTTCTCTTCTTCGAGCCCGATACCCCCGCCGAACTGTTTATCCGCTACAAACCGGCGCCCTACCAGAAGATCAATCAGCAGACCTGCCATCCCGCCGAGATCGAAGTCAAAGGACCAAAGACCCGCGGCCGGCAAATCTCGATCAAGGACGTCTCCTCGATCAACAGCCGGCCCTCGCGCGGCTGGGATTCCGAAGCCGCCACCACCAAATTACAGTTCGTCTGACGGCTAAGAATAAGAGCGCAAGAACCTGCGTAAGCATCATCGAGCTTGGAGTGAGTGCAGGCGGACTCGCGCCGGGCGTTTCAAATCCAGAGTGGTTTGCAGGCGGTTCATGGTGTCGGCCGGAGGAGCCGTCAGGAGGCCGGCGAAGGTGACGAAGTGCAGAGCCGGCGTTGAACCCTCAATTCCGACGCCGCCCGCGCCGGCGCCGGGAGCGATGACGTGCAACGTGGAGGTTTCCGGAGTCACCAATCCCAACGCGAACCGATCTGGATTGTGCTTGGTTCCCCAGTAAGCGTTGGGGGCCTTGACCTGCGCCGGCACACCATCGGCTTCGCGTCCCACCAGACCGGTTTGGCCATCGGAAAACAGCCACTGGCCTGGAGTTGGCCCGTCGCCGGCGAAGTTCTTCGGATTGTCAAATTCCCAGTAAACTGAAGCCGGTTCGTTCAACAAAACCTCGATCCAACTTGCCCCGCCATAGAGTCGCAGGATTTTGGTGTGGCCCGACGGAGCGTTGCATTCGTATTCCACCATCGCTGGTCCACGTGCCTGGCAAGTCAGTTGATAGGGGGAATTGCGGTGAGGATTCAGGTCGCTGAAACCGGCCCAGTCCGTTTCGCCCGGCATGGTCAGGTCGCGATTCCCCGCAGCCTTGATTTCCCAACGATACACGTGGGCGCCCTCTGGCCCCAGCAGCAGCCGGACTTGATCGTTTTCGATCCAACGCATGCCGTTGGTTCCATCAGTCGTGCTGACCGCAGTGGGCAAAGGGGCCGGCGCCTGGGTCAATCCCAAATAGACATGGACGGACGTTTCGGTTTCATGAGGAATCGAGCCTGGCAGCACCAGCACGAGCCGGGTTTTGCCCGCTGAACCGAGAGAGTCCAACTGAGCCAGAACCTCACGCGGCGCCTCGTTAGTTCGGATGACAAAAGCGCGAACTGGTTTGGCAGCGAGACCGTCCGGCAACGCCAACTCGATCTCGAGCGGCAGGTCAAAGCGATCGGCTGCGCCGGCCTGCACGAGCAAGCCCATCCGGTGCGTGGCGGAAGGGTCGGCCCAAGGCAACTGCGGCGCCAACGCCTCGGGCAAGCTCTCGGGCGACCGAACGGAGCGGAACAGCGGTTTGGGTGCCACCAAGCCGAGTTCGTCGGCCGCAGGCAGGGGTTGGCCGGCGGCGGCGGCCAGGCGGGCTGTCTCCAATTTCCGCAGCAAGGCTTCACATTCGTTGACCGCATTGGTATAGCGCCCGAGGGTCCAGTCCAGAGCGTAAGGCTTGCTCTCGGAGAGCCAGAGAGCCGCGAACTGCCGGCCCATGCGCTCGTAGGTGTCACGGTTTTTGCGGATGATCCGTTCGACCTGCGCCAGCTTCGATGCCTCGGCGGGTGCTTGCCGGGCCTGTTCGTAAAGCTGCGCGGCTTCGAGTCTGTCGAGCATCCGCTGTCCAATGAATTCCATGCGCCGCGCGCCAAACAGGAAGACTTCAAGCACGTGTTGATTACACCTGGCTTGCCCGAGGCAATTCTCCAAGTGCAACAACGCCGGCCGCACAACTGCCAGCAGATTCGAGGCGGTCACCTCAATCGCGGCCGAGGCGGCTTTTGGAACGAAGTCCTTTTCCCAGAACCGGGCGTTAAACATGTCTTTCATGCCGGGCAGACGATGGGTGCGGGCCAGCAGCGCGACAGCCTGGCCGAAATCGTCTGCGCGTTCGCCGAAAAGCACCGCGCCGACGCGCCGGTTGAATGCCTCAATGGGCGTGGTAGAAGCGTTCCAGGCACATTCCGCCGCCCATGCATCCGCGTGCCACTTGACGGCTTTGAGGGCCTCGGCATCGTCCTCCCAGTCCGTGTTCAGCATACCGATGGCGCCGTGCCTGGCCCCGTCGCGGACAAAGTTCTGGATATTGGTGATGGCGACTCCGAAATCGGGCAGGATACGGTTCCAATCGCTCACCCCGGGGCAAACGAAGAATTCGTAGCCCGACTTGGAGAACGGGAGGATTTGGTTCTCGAAATTGGCGCGGGGATCGTAACCCCAGATGAGCATGATGGTATCCTTGGGAACCTCAGCAAGGTTGCCGGGGTGTTGCAGGATGATATCCCCCCACATCATCATGCGCTTGTTGTGCCGGTCGCGGAGCAGGTCGTGAATGCGCCGGATGTGGCGGACATACACGCCCCCGACGCCGATGCTCGACGCCAGTTCCCGCGACGGTCCGCTCCCCAGCCCGTCGGTCTCATCGCAGCAGACATTAAACCAGGGAAATGGCAGCAGCGGGCAGACCTCCGAATAGAGATCATCCAGGAAGCGGTAGGTTTCTTCATGCACCGGCGTCAGCACGTCAGGTGTCTCACGCAACGATGCATATTCGGGATGCTTCAGGATCTGGCCGAAGTGGCCGAAAGACTGCTGATTGCCGAGCACATCGAGGTGCAGCGGCTTCACATAATCCACCAGGGCCGACAAATCCTGCGGAGTGAACGAGCCATTGGTCGGGCCGATCTTCGGGTGTTTTTTGAACGCAAACTGATACTCCATGTAGTAGGTCATGAGGTTCAGCTTGAGATAGGAGCCCAGGGATGCCTCGAATTTCAAGGTGTCCAACGTGGAACTGGGACCGCGGGTCAGGTCATCCTGAAAACAGCGCCATCGCAGTGAAGGCCAGTCGCTGATCTTGAGACAGGAGAGCGTGCCGCCCTGGCGATTAGCCCGGATCAACTGGCAGAGTGTTTGCAGGCCCCAGAACAAGCCGGCCGGCTCTTTTGCCGCACAGACGATTTCGTCCGCGCGGACGTCCAAGGCATAACTCTCGGTCGAGGTTTGCGCTGGCAGCACCGGCAGGATTAGGGAATGGTTCCTGGCTGCGATACGGAAGGCAGGGACGGCAGACTTGAGCCGGCGCACGCGCACCCCGCGCATGCCAGCCCGCTGCAACTCGGCATTCAGGAGTTGGCCCGGTAACTCTCCCTGGCCATCCGAGATTTCAAAGGTCAGGGCCTTCTCGAAGGAAAAGTGCCCTGCTTCCAGAGTCGCGCTCTTGGGAAATGGAACCAGGCGCAAGTCCTGCGCTGCGCCGGCCCCGCTCGGTGCCGCCAGGATCGGAGGTGCCAGCAACAGGGCGCTCGCGACGCCCAGGAAGGCGAGCATACAGACCGTGCATCGAGTTCGGAGATGGAAGGATTTGTTTTCTGGTTGTTTAGTCATTGGATTATATCGTGAAAGAATGCATAGGACATGGATTCTCTGCGCTCTTTGTGTTCTCTGCGGCTAAAGCCTTCCCTTCTCACCCGGGATTGCGTGTGATACCGAAGGTCATGGAATCCCTCCGAGTGTTCCTTGTTCCCAAAGTTCGCCAAGGCGGAAGTGTTTGCGGAAAGACTTGATCTCCGCCACTTCCGACGCGTGGTGAACGACCGTGAAACCTTCCTTTTTGTCGCATAAAATCACTTCCTCAGGTTCCAGTTCATCGAGAAAGCTCGAATTGTGAGTGGTGGCAATAACCTGGCGGGTTTCCGAAGCGGTGCGGAGCAGTTCGACGATGTGTTTTGAAAGGTGGGGGTGGAGGCCATTCTCAGGCTCTTCAATGGCGAGCAACGTGGAGCAGCGGGCTGACCAGTGGGCAATGACCAGCATCGCCAGCAGGCGGATGGTGCCATCTGAAACGGAGCGCGGATTGATGGCACCTCGAATCCGGTCTTCGACCACTTGAAACGTCCACTTGCCTTCTACCTCAAGCGCCTTGGCTCGGACGTTCTTGAAACCTGGCACTGCGCCTCGGAGGCCTGCGACAATCTGTTCGAGAGAGCCTTTCTCCCCGTTTTGCTTCTCCAACTTGTGCAGAATCGCTGCGAGGTATTCGCCCGCTTCGCCGAGGGCGAGCTCCGGCACTTCCTTGCAAGGTTGTCGTGCCACCGCCGGGCTGATGTTGAAGAAGGACCAGCCTTCAATGTAGTTTCGGAACAGCACCAGCGGCGGACTGAAAAAGCCTGCCCCAGCGGCGAGCCGGGAAGCATCCTGCGGGGCGATGGGAATCGGCTGCGGCGGAGCATGGCCAAAAACGGCGTCTTCAATGGTCACCTGGTTTTGGCTGCGAACCATCTTGTAGCCGAGAGACTGGTTGCTTTCATCGGTGAACTCGGCCGAAAGTTCCTCGCGCAACACCAGAGGCTCTTCGTCATTGCACCGGACATCGATCTCGATGTGGTAATTGAAGGACTTCGCGTGTCTTGTCGGGCCTTTGCCGAGGCGAAACTCGCCAAGCTTGGCGCCGTCCACCTTGAGGCGCATCCGCACCGGCTTCGTCTCTTTGCGCTCCCGCAAAATCTTGTTGCGCACCTCGCCTGGCCCATCGAACTCTCCGACAGCAATCTCGACGTTTTGCAACAAGGCAATCTTCAGAAAGCGCAGGGCGGAGAGCAAATTGGTCTTGCCTGAGGCATTGGCGCCAACGACGAAGTTCAGTGGCCGCAGGAAGAGCGGCAACATATCAGAGCCGAAGCTCTTGAAATTTTCGACTCTTAGCTCGGTAATCATATTTGCTCGGTCATTATTCCCAATTGCGCGTTCATTGTAAACGCCAGCGGAGAGTGAACAACGGTTTGAGATCGGCGCGTTGCGTCAGCTTTCCCTCGATGTTAGCAATCAATTCCTCCCGCTGCTGGTCCACTTGGTCTTGCGCGTCGAAAAGAGAGCGCCGTCCTTGGTTGCGCTGCGCTTCCAGCGCCTTGATCTGTTTCTGGCTTCCGGCCATAGCTACGGTCCCCCGGAAGAGACGTCCGTCTTCCCTGGGGGCGGGTTGCTTGCCTCACCAACTGAGGATAGAGCCTCACTTGGTGAGGCCCTATACAGGGTGAAGGCGTGGTGGGAAGTCCAAAGTCCGGGGGCGGAAGTCCCAGGTCCAGAGTGCAAAAGCGGGGCTTTGGCTACCTACCGGAAGCCTGGCTTTCGGCCGTAAGGGTGGCTGCCGCCGCAGCAGCATCTGCCCGGCGCCGGTGCTGGGGTGCGGCGAACATTACGTCGCTCTACGTGGCGGAATTCGGGGCGGTGCCGGTCGGCAGGCGGCATCCCGGGACTGAGAGATATGTTTTCGGCATTCTCAGACATGGACAGCGAGCGGCGGCTTCTGATACAGGATAGAGCAAAATGAAAACACCTAATCAGATGAACCGGCGAGAGTTTTTGGAAGCAAGCATGGGAGCAGGGATTGCCGCGATGCTGGCGTGTCCCGGCAGCAGCGGGGTGCTGACCGCGGCGGAACCCGCCGGGGGCAACCTCGAAGCCCTGTTCGAGTCGGATGACCCCAAACTGATCCGCATGGCAGCCGACGTCATGCGCAATTGTGTGCTGGCCAAGATCAAGCAGCCGGAGGGGACGGCCAAGCGGCGCTGGCTGCAGGCCGGCACGGGCGACGCCTTCTACGGCCAGTGGATTTGGGACACCATGTTCGTGGTGGACCTGCTGGCCATCATGCCCGAACACAAGGAGACGCTCCGCGACGTCTTTCAGAACTACTGGGACTTCCAGGAGCGGTGGAATGCCCGATTCCCCGCCTACGCGCACAACATGGTGCCCTGCATGATTGAACCGCGCGGCAACGTCAAGCCCTGGTACGAGTATCCGGCCTATTCGCAAATACCCATTCTGGGGTGGGGGTTGGAGCGGATCTACCAGCGCAACGGGGACAAGGAGTTGCTGCGCCAGTCCCTCGTGCCCCTGGAGAAATTTCACGAATGGTATTGGCGGGAGCGGGATGTGACTGAGTCCGGTCTGATCGCGGTGGGAACCTACAGTGATGATGCTGGCGGAGCCCGTTGCGAGACCTACGACAACGAGTGCTGCCTGGACGACCTGAAGCTCACCCGGCACCCCAAGCGCAAGGATGTCGCCCCGTGGCCCTGGGTTGGGGAGGGTCGCTGGTATGGCGATATCAGCGTGCCGGGGAACACGGGTTACTTAATCCAGGCGGAACGCAGCCTGGTACGGCTGGCGACGATTTTGGGAGACACCGCGATGGCCGACCGCCGCCGTAAACGCATCGAGAAATGTGTCGCCGCCGTTCGGGAGCACATGTGGGACCAGGAGAGCGGAGTATTCCTGGCCGTGAAACGGGACACCCTCGAGAAGATCCGCATCGGGACGATTGGCAGTTGGATGCCGTTGATCGCGGAGATTCCCACCCGGGCGATGACCGGGCGGATGGCCGAGGCGATCAAGACCGATCATTGGCAGACGCCGCTGCCCATTCCCACGGTGGATCGCCTCGACAAGCGCTGGGTGGCCGCCAGTTATTGGCGCGGGGATGTGTGGCCGGTGCCCAATTACCAGGTGGCCGCCGGTTTTGCTCAGCAAGGTTATCACACGATTGCCGCCGACATCGCGGATAAGACAGTGGCCAACGCTCTCGTAAACGGCATCAACGAGCACTACGATTCCGTGACGGGCAAACCCTTGGGCGTCGGCAACCTCGGCATGTCCTGCGCCATCGTCACCATGATGCTGGACGGACTGACGAGCAAGCACCATTTGAAGGTAAGAAAGGCAGCCTGAGAGCCTTCTAGGAGCGGGGAGCGGGGAGCGTTTTCTGCGGTGCCACTCGCAGCCCCTCACGCTCCGCACGCTCCCCACGCTCCCCACGCAACAGGCTCTGAGACAACCGATCCATTAAATAGGCAATCCCGGATGAAGACATATACGATGAAGACCATGGCCATACTGTTTGGGGTGCTGGTGGGCCTATTCGCGCCGCTGACACAAAGTGAGGCGGAGCAGTTGACTGCACCCACTCCGTCCGGGGACAGCCAGCCGCGCCGGGTGCCGAAAGTAATTGTCATTCGGCAGGACGCTTCGGCACCGGAGTGGTTGGCGGCGAATGAAGTCAGACGCTATATCTACCTGCGCACGGGCAAGGTGTTGCCGGTGAAGAAGGGAATGACGCGCGGTGACCGGATCGTCGTCTCGTGCAAGAGCCGGCCGTTTTGTGGCGACCTGGGGCAGGACCTGGGGCCGCAGCAATTCACTTTGAAGACGGTCCAGGGCGACGACCAGACAAGCTGGTGGGTCGTCGGGGGCGATGAGACCGGCACGCTGTATGGAGCCTACCGGTTGGCAGAGAAGCTAGGTGTTCGCTTCGCCCTGGACGAGGACATCCTTCCGGATGAACCGCTGAGTGCAGACTGGCCGGTGCTGGATGAAACCGGCAAACCGCGCTTCGCGCTGAGGGGTCTGCAGCCGTTTCATGATTTCTCGGTTGGACCGGACTGGTGGAATCTGCAGGACTATCAGAATGTCCTGTCGCAGATGGCGAAGCTGAGGATGAACTTCATCGGCCTGCATACTTACCCGAGCTGGAATCCATCGACTGGACCGGAGGCGAATGTCTGGATCGGCTTGCCGGAAGACGTGGATGACCAGGGCAATGTGAAGAAAGCTTACGAGGCCGGTGTGATGACCACCCGGCGGGGTTGGGCAGTGACTCCGTATCCGACCAGCAAGTATGCCTCGGGCGCCAGTTTGCTGTTTGAAAATGACGATTATGGCCCCGACTTCATGCTGGATTGTTTGGATTGGCCCCAAACGGAGGCCGCCGGCGTGGCTATGTTCAACCGTTACGGCGATTTCCAGCAGAAGGCGTTCCAGCATGCGCGACGCCTGGGCATCAAGACCTGCACTGGAACGGAGATTCCGCTTGGGGTGCCGAAGATGCTGGCGGCCCGACTGGAGGCCCAGGGGCTGAAGCCCGATGATCCCGCCGTCATTCGCCGTTTGTATGAGGGGACTTTTCTCCTGATCATGCGAAAGACGCCGGTTGACTATTACTGGCTCTGGACGCCAGAGATCGGCTCGGTTTTGGGCGCCCCCGGCTGGGAGATAGTCACCGCAACCAACTTTGAACGCGACCTCGTCCAGGTTCAGGCGGCGGCCAAGACCGTTCAGGCGCCGTTTGGCTTGGCAACGAGCGGTTGGCGCCTGGGCGTGCCCGATGATCCGCTCTGGATGCATCGGCAGGCACCCAAGAGCTGGCCGGCCTCTTCGATTAACCTCGGGTGTTGGGGTGCTCCCGTCGAAAAGCAATATGGCGAGATGCCCGGACGTCCCAAGTGGGCGATCGGATGGGCGGAAGACGACGGTTCATCCGGCGCCGCTTGTTGCACCTGCCTGGACCTTCAACTCTGGGTGGAGCGAATGTTCCGCGATTCCTCAGATGCCGCGCGTTACGGGTGTGAAGGCATGATGGCGATCCATTGGCGAACGGCCGCGATCGCGCCCAATATCGCGGCGCTGTCCCAGGCCGGTTGGAATTACAACGGCTCGACAATTCCAAACACCCCACCCGCCCTGGATGCTTTCTGGGGCGACTGGGGCCGGGACATGTTTGGCGGCGATGCGGGCGCCGAAGCCGCACGGATTCTGAAGGAATTCGATGGGAAGCATCCGGCGATTAACTCCCTGTATAATTCCAAGACTACCGACGAACAAATCTCCGCATGCTTTGCGCCGCTGCAAAAATTGGAATCATTGCGGCCCGGCATCAAAGGCGCC